>PFOA01000004.1 GCA_002792275.1 Candidatus Saccharibacteria bacterium CG_4_10_14_0_2_um_filter_52_9
CTAATCCGAAAATTGTCGCCCGCATGGGCGACCAATTCTCCGAAAGTCTATTTATGGTGCGGGTGAGGGGACTCTAACCCCTGGCCTCGTCCTTGGCAAGGACGCGCTCTAAACAACTGAGCTACACCCGCATAGTGTAATGGTGGCTCCTCTCGGACTCGAACCGAGGACACAAGGCTCTTCAAGCCTCTGCTCTACCAACTGAGCTAAAGAGCCGCAACTAGGCTATTTTACGGCAAATAACAGGTTGGCACAAGGCTGGTGAGCCTATTTTTGCTCTTTGGCCATGAAATCTTTGACGCTCTGGACGGTGTCCATGAACTGGGCCGGGAAGACGATGGTGCTGTTCTTTTCTACGGCGATGTCGTTCAGGACTTGCAGGTTGCGCAGTTGCAGGGCTATGGGGTGGGCGGCAATGATGTCGGCGGCGTCGCCCAGCTTTTCGGCACTCAGGGCTTCGCCTTCGGCGGCGATGATCTTGGCACGCTTTTCACGCTCCGCCTCGGCTTGCTTGGCCATGGCTCTCTGCATGGTATCCGGTAGTTGAATATCTTTCAGCTCCACCGTACCAACAAAAATACCCCACTTCTCTGTGGAAGTCTCCAGGATGGCTTTGATCTTTTCGTTAATGGCGGCGGTTTCGCTCAAGACTTCGTCCAGCGCGCTCTGGCCAACGATGTTACGAACCGTGGTTTGGGCAATCTGATAGGTGGCCGACACAACGTTTTCAATCTCCACGATCGACTTGGTGGGATCCTGCACCTGGTAATAGGCCACGGCCGACACGCCGATAGACACGTTATCGCGGGTAATAATCTGCTGGGATTCAATCGGCAGAGTCACGATACGCAGGCTGACCTTGCGCATGACGTCGATAATCGGAATGATCAGCCGCAGGCCGGGTTCTTTAATGCCGGATTGGACTTTGCCCAGCCGGAACACCACACCGCGCTCATATTGATTAATTATCCGTACGCCATAGGCAATGATAATGAAAATAACAACCAGTAGAAAAATTCCGACTCCCGACATAATCCGCGCCTCCGTAAGTTATGGGCTTATTGTACGGCCGCGACAGGCGTTAACGCAACAGGCACTTCCTGAACAGCCTCCACGCTGTGAGCCAGAGCGAGCTGTCTGTCACTACTCAGAAGCTGAGCGGCTTCGCGTCTTTGCATGAATTTGGTGTAATCATCACGGAACTCGGCAATTGCTTCTTTTTGGGTCACCCACGGTCCGGCTGTCCAGGTGTCCGCCGGATCCTTTCTTTCCCGGCTGGGGGCAAAATATCTGGTTGCCGCCTCACTTTGAGTACCGCCAGCTACAGTTTCCATTAACAAACCAAGGGCCAGAGACCTGATGCGTTTATTATCTATAGATCTTTGTAGTTCGTGCGGGTGATCCATGCCCCCCTTGCGATCAATGATTTCCATTTTTGGTGTTTTCATAACGTTTTTCCCTCTTTGATTAATAAAAAAGCTCCCTAGTGCGGGAGCTTTTGTGATTTTGCTGAAAAATACGAAAAAACTGCCCGCTAACGGGTAATGAGAACCTCCACGAGGAGCAAATTGTTCTTCATCACGCTTTTCATGTTTTAAGTCTGCCTCTCTGGTCAATATTTGTCAAATAATTTGGTGGAGATACAGGGACTCGAACCCTGGACCTCTTGCGTGCCACGCAAGCGCTCTAGCCAACTGAGCTACATCCCCTTAAGACTTAGCAATTCTACCTGAACAGGGGTAAAAAATAAAGCCTCGGGGGCTTTAGATAATGCGTTTTTTGCGGGCGACGGTCACAATCGTCACGATGAGTACCAGGTTGAAGATGACGATGGCCGGGAACGCCCAGTCGGCGTGCTGGAACGGTAGATGCACGTTCATGCCATACATACCAAAGAAAACGTTGGGCAGAGCCACCAGGATGGTCGCCAGGGTCAGCAAGGTAATGGTCTTGTTCAGGTTGTTGCTGGTGATGGCCGTGTAGGCATCGCGGATGTTGCTGATCGACTTTAGGTTACTGCGGATGGCTTCGATGGATTGCTCGTTGTTGAGCAGTAAGTCTTCGACAATGTCCTGGTCTTCTTCGAACAGTGGTATGTGGCGGCCAACTAATAGTCGTCGCAGGGTGGCATTGGTGGGCAGTAGTGAGGCCAGGAACTCGTTGAGTTCGTCTTCTATGGTCACAAAGTCGATCAGGTCTTGATTGGTCAGACCCTGGCCGCGTAGCCGGGCGCGGATGGCTTTGATTTTACGGCTGATCTGATTAATAAAGGTGTCGTACTGTGTGCTGATGTGGGACAGGATTAACAGAGTGAGTTTGGCGCGCTGAGTGGTAGCGAAGGGCGGGCGGCCTTTTAGCAGGGCGTCGACAGCCGGCAGATGGAAGGGCGATACGGTTAGAACTACTTCGGTGCCGAAAACGATTAACAGCGGTGCGGTGTCCATTTCGCCGCTGGCTGTCTTGTAGGCATAGCGCACAAAGACGTAGGTCTGATCGTCTTCCCTTTCCAGGCGTGGAACCTCGTCTTCGTCCAGGGCATCCTCGATATGGCCCGGTTCAAGCTTGAAACGCTTAACCAGTTGTTCGATTTCGTCTGCGGTTGGCGCCTCGGCATGAACCCAAGTGCCGGGCTTGGCCTCGGCCAGTTCGCTAACCTTTTGGCTGCGGATAGTCTTGAAAAAATATTTGATCATAACGGTGGTTCTAAAATAATCGTGCGCGCCCACCCGCGGCGGGCAATAGATATTTTTTTGTTTTTATCTTTTTGTTTTACGCGCCGCTCTTTGCGCACGATCTGTACTTATCATAAGTGATTTGACGCTGTTGTCAAGTCTTGGAATTGGCGGTGCGCGGCAGAATGTAGAGCGATAGTATCAGGGCAAACAGAACGGCAAAGCCGCACATCACACTTGGGATAGCCCGTCGGCTCTCGGGACTAAAGGTATTGGCCAGAGCCGTCGGCACCAGGAAGACCAGCCAGCCCAGCATCAAAGCCCTTACCGTTTGCAGTTGTTGATGGGCATTTTTACCCTTGGCCATCAGCTGGTTGGCCCAACGTCCGCCAAGACCCAGACCTGCCAGCAACCAGCCATAATAGTAGACGGCGTAGGCGCCGCCCGAGCTGACATGCAACTGAAAGATCACGTAGTTACCGGTGCACTGGTGACCGGTGAAGGCGGCGCTGTACAGCGTGAAATATAGCATGAAGGCCGCCATGGTGGCGTAGCTAAAAGCGACGAGCTTACGACCCGGTTTATCGGCCAGGACGTGTAACAGGTGTACACCTAGTGGCGGCAAGGCGGTAATGGCCACAAAGCCCATCCGCGACCAGAAAGCCGGGTGCCCGATAGAGCCGGTGCAAACGAAATACTCGGCCATCTGGAAACCGGCCAGTGCCACCAGGGTAAGAACGACCAACCTGGTAAAAACATCCAGTTTGTAGCGCCAAACGGTGTAGAGCGCCAGCGAAACCTCAATCACCATAGTGGCAATCATCACCGGTGGCGAGAAACAATTAAGCTGGGCGCCTTTGGTTTTACGAAACATTATTCAGATTATAGCACGATCTACAGGTATAGGCCGAGGACTATACGCCCGATTGTAAAATTTACAAGCCCGGTTTTGGGTTATTAGTAAGGCTTTGGGCGGTTTTAGGATTGTAACAAAATTTTGTTACAATCCGACATGTCCCAAAAGTAGGGGGACAAATTAAGGTTTTAGCAGCTGAATGAGTTCCGTTTCGCTCAGTCGTTTGGTGCCTAGTTTGGCGGCTTTGGTTAGTTTGCTGGCTCCGACGTTGGCGCCTACCACCAGATAGTCGGTATCTTTGCCGACTGAGCTCTGAAAAGTACCGCCCAGGGCGCGGATTTTTTCGCCGGCCTGCTCGCGACCCATGGTCTCCAGACTGCCGGTAACCACAAAACTCTTGCCGCTTAGCTTGCCGCCGACGCGCTTAACCGGTTCGGGCACAACGCCTAATTCCTCAAATTTTGCCAGTAGTTTTTGGTTGCGCGGTTCGCTGAACCACTCCACAACGGCTTCGGCAACCACCTCGCCAATGCCTTCTACCTCTGCTAATTCATCAATCGTGGCCTCGGCGATTGTTTCCAGCCTGCGAAAATGATTTGCCAGATCAACGGCCGTTTGGGCGCCGGCGTGGCGAATGCCTAGTCCGTATACAAACCGGCTCAGTGGCGGCCGGGTTTTGGTTTTAATGGCGGACACCAGCTTGTTGGCTGAAACATCGGCGAAGCGATCTAACCCCAACACTTCTTGGACAGTTAGTTTGTAGATATCTGCCGGATCCTTAACCAGCTCAGCATTGATCAAAGCAATGACGTTTTTCTCGCCGAGACCTTCAATGTCCAGGGCCGCTTTGCTGGCAAAGTGCTCGATTCGCTTCCAGGAGCGCGACGGGCAGGCCTCGTTCGGACAGCGCCAAGCCGCGTCTTCGGCTTTATACTTAACAAGTTTAGTTTTACATTCGGGGCAGTGTTCGGGCATCTGAAACGGCTTTTCTGAACCGTTTCTAAGCTTTACCAACGGCTCTACTACCTCGGGGATAATGTCGCCGGCCTTGTGCACGATAACCGTGTCCCCTACCCTGATGTCTTTGCGGGCTACTTCGCTCTCATTATGCAGGGTGGCCATTTGCACGGTACTGCCGGCAATTAACACCGGCTCCAGCATGGCCACCGGTGTAGCCGCCCCGGTTCGCCCGATTGATACAAATATATCCTTAACCTTGGTAGTGGCCTGCTCGGCGGCATATTTAAGGGCTACGGCCGCCCGCGGCGCTTTGCCAACCACGCCAAGACGGCTGTAGGTAGAGCGATCATTGACTTTTACGACCAGGCCGTCGGTGTTAAACGGCAAATCCTGGCGTTTGGTCTCCCATTTATCGGCAAACTTCATAACCTCGTCAATGCTGTTCAGGATCTTGGCCTGGCGGTTGGCCTGAAAGCCCAGACTTCTTAGCGCCTGGTAGGCCGTATCGTACGATGGAATGTCGCCGGGGTTGTCGCGTAACAGATCGTAGGCCATAAAGTGCAGTGGGCGGCTGGCAACCAATTTGGGATCAAGCTGGCGAATGGTGCCGGCGGCAGTGTTGCGGGGGTTGGCGAACAATGGTTTTCCCTGTTTGGCACGAGCTGTGTTGAGGCGGGTAAAGTCGGCTTTATACATGACTATCTCGCCGCGTATTTCGGTGCGACCACGCAAAAATGATGAAAATTTGTGGCTGGCGCGTAGGCTTAGCGGCACAGATTCGATAGTCCGGACGTTGGCCGTGACATCTTCACCTACAAAGCCATCGCCCCTGGTAATTCCCTGCACTAACAGGCCGTCCTGGTAAACCAGCGCCGCCGCCAGGCCGTCCATTTTGACATCGGCAAAGTACTCCAGCTTGGTGCCGGCCGGCAGTAGCTTGCTGATGCGTGAGCGCCAAGCCTCCACCTCCGCTTGATCAAAGACATCATTCAGACTGAGCATCCGCGAACTATGCTCCAGCTGGCTAAAACCGGGTAACGGCGCGCCGGCCACGCGCTGGGTTGGCGAGTCGGGGGTGATCAGTTCGGGGTACTCGGTTTCGATCTGTGTCAGTTCGTGCTTCAGGCTATCGGCGGCGGCCTCGCTCATGATCGATTCGTCGAGTACATGGTAATGATAGCGGTAATCATTGATCAGATCGCGCAGTTTGGCAGAGCGCTGGGCGGCTTGCGGTTTAGTCATTCAACAACTCCCGGTAGAGGCTGTACATATAGGCGTGAACGGCCAAAAGAGCCGACATAGTCAATACAAAGAACGTCCACTGAGCCAGCGGCGTCAGCCAAATGATGATCGGTACCATGACCACCCCGGCGGCCAGCAATAAAATGATCGGCAGAGCCAGGATTTTTCGCAATACTGTCCAGCGCCGGTAACGCACCAGCTCGCGAGCCGAGCGCAGAGCCTTCACGGGGGTCATATCCGGCAGAGTGACAATGTATAGCGCAAACAGCGACGAACTCAGCATGTAGAACGTCAGTAGTGCCAGCAGGCCATATAGCAAGGCCCATAGGAACTTCTCAATAAAATAAACGGCAATGCCCGAAGATACAACCTGGCTATACAGTGCCGAGCCGATGATTAGCGGCAGTAACTGCAGGCTGACAACCAACAGCACCAGCACGAACGGCACCAGCGGATACATGCCGCGGTAATAAGCTTCGCGTACCCTCAGTTTGACGCCGACCAGCACCTGACGCAGAGCCCAGATCATCGCCAAACTGCTAATCAGTGCCAGAAACAACTGATAAGCACCGGCTGTGCCATCGGTGGTGTTACCGGCCGAACCGATCAGAACGCTAAATACGCTCAAGCCGGATACTACCGACCCGAAATTGCCGGTAAATGCCTGGTCGAGCGTCTGTTTTAGGCTGGCGACATCGCCGCCGGCCGAAAGCCCCCGCACCAAAAGCAGATTGAGCAAGCCGTAAACCAGCGTAATGCCGGCAAATAGACCTTTATGCGCCCACAGCGTTAAGGCCGCCGTCTTTGTCAGACGGTAGACATTGGACAGGCGCACGGGGTGCTTAACACGCTTTTGCAGGCGCAGAGTCTGATACTCCGGCTGTTTTAGGCGGCGCGAACCGGCCGGTTTTGAGCTTTTTTTAGGCATGAGTTCCCATACTGCGCAGTCGGGCGATGCGGTCTTCGATCGGTGGATGAGTGCTGAACAGGCCGGCCAGGTTACCACTGCGCAGGGGATTGGCAAAAAACAGATGAGCCGTGGAGGTGTTCTGCCGGCGCAAGGTACTGCTACTGTGCTGAATCTTCTCCAGGGCGCTGGCCAGGCCTTCGGGGTAGCGGGTAGTTAAGGCGCCGGTGGCATCGGCCAGGTACTCGCGCTGGCGTGAGATGGCTAACTGAATCATGGTTGCGACCAAGGGCGCCAGAATGGCTGCGATCAGGCCGGCCACCAGCGTAAACTGATTGTTCTCACGATCGTCGCCGCGAAACCAGGTGAGGCGTAGAATGATGTCCGCCAGCAGTGAAATCACCGCCGTCAGGGCAAAAGCCACCATGCTAACCCGGATGTCGTAGTTCTTAACATGTCCCATTTCGTGAGCCATCACACCTTCCAGCTCGTTGTCTTCCAGGGCATCGAGAATGCCGGTTGTGGCACAGACTACCGCATTCCTCGGGTCACGGCCGGTGGCAAAGGCATTCATCGCCGGGTCATCAATTATATAGACTTTGGGCATCGGCATACCGTTGGTAATTGCCAGGTTCTCTACGATGCGCCACAGGCGGGGGTTATCAGACTTCTGGATTTCTTTGGCACCGTTTAGGGCCAGAGCCATTTTTGAACCGGCGTAGTAAGTGATAACGGTATAAATTAAGGCGCCGATGATACCCCCGTAAAATACGCCGGTACTGCCACCAAGGTATTGGTCGAGAATCCAAATAACACCAATTGTAAACAGCATGAAGATGGCCATTATCATGACCGTCTTACGCTTATTGGCGGCTATATTGCTGTACATCCGGAGAAGTAAGCAGGCTTAGAATTTTACTTCAACAGGATTCTGGACAGTGGCCGTCTGAGCTTCGTCGAGCTCAAAGAACTCTTTGTCGGTCTTGAAACCAAGCATGCCGGCGAAAATATTGGTCGGGAAGGTTTTGCGCTTGCT
The DNA here is from genome assembly GCA_002792275.1 of Candidatus Saccharibacteria bacterium CG_4_10_14_0_2_um_filter_52_9. Classification (GTDB taxonomy): domain Bacteria; phylum Patescibacteriota; class Saccharimonadia; order Saccharimonadales; family UBA4665; genus UBA5150. The sequence goes on from PFOA01000004.1 coordinate 7,674, forward strand.
GTTAAAGTCGCGTACTACGCCGTTGTAAAAGCGGCGGGACGCTTGAATTTTGTCTTCGGTGTCGGTGATTTCGCCTGATAGCTGTTGAAAGTTTTCGGTGGCCTTTAGATCGGGGTAGGCCTCGGCTACGGCGAACAGACTCTTGAGGGTTTGCTGAAACATGTTGTCGGCTTTGGCAGTTTCGGCAACGCCATCGGCATTCATGGCACTAGTGCGAGCTTTGGTAACATCTTCAAAGACTGTCTTTTCGTGAGAGGCATAGCCTTTTACGGCGTTCACCAGGTTGGGGATCAGGTCATAGCGGCGTTTTAGCTGGACGGTAATATCGCTCCAGGCTTCATCGGACTGTTGGTTTAGGCGCACCAAGGCGTTATACATCGCGGCAGCGAAAGCCACGAACAGTACTGCAACGATGATAACAATGACGACGACACTCATGAGAAACTCCTTTACTTTGTAATTCCAGTATACATCATTAACGGTAAGCGGCTGGTATCATATAAGGGCTTATGAGAGTCATCCGCCGTCGGAGTAAGAAACCGCTATACATCTTGTTAGTTCTGTCCGTTCTGGGCGGTTACGGCTATTGGGCGCTCACCAAACCCCTGCCTCTACTTATGCCCGCGCAGGCTTCGCAACAGATTCTAATACCGGCCGCGGGCTCCAAATTAGCGTGGCCGGCCAGCCAGGCGGCGGTTGGTATCCTGGGCACGGATGTCCTGGAAACCCATGGCAACCAGACGCCCGCACCAATCGCCAGCGTTGCCAAGGTCATCACCTGCCTGGTAGTGTTGGATAAGAAACCTTTGAAGGCAGGCCAAACCGGACCGGTAATCACTCTGACCCCCGCCGATGTGGCACTTTATAAAAACACCATGGCTCAGGACGGCTCGCTGGTGTCGGTAGTGGCCGGCGAGCAGATCACCCAATACCAGATGCTCCAGGCCATCATGTTGCCCTCGGCCAATAACATGGCCGACAGCCTGGCCATTTGGGCTTTCGGATCACTGGCAAACTACACCACAACTGCCAACGCCTTCCTGGCCGAACACGGCCTGAGCGAAACCAAAGTAGGCGTTGACGCCAGCGGCCTGTCGCCGACCACCACCAGCACGGCCACTGATCTCGTTAAGCTCGGCGAGCTGGCCATGCAGGAACCGGTATTGGCCGAAGTGGTCGGTCAGAGTACGGCCACCGGCATTCCGCAAACCGCATTTGTTAAAAACGTCAATTCCCTGCTCGGCACGGCCAACATTGTCGGCATCAAAACCGGCAACACCGAACAGGCCGGTGGCGTCTTCCTATCAGCCTCCCGCCTCATCATCGAAAACAAACCAACTATCATTGTCACTGCCGTAGTTGGTTCCCCCACCCTTTTTGTAGCCCTAAAAGACAGCTTAACTCTTGTTAAAAGCGCTCAGACCAACTTTGAGGTAGTAACCGTGGTTGATAAATATCAGGAGGTAGGACGCTATGCAGTACCGTGGGGAGGTTCGATAGCAACCATTACAGAAGAAGAGGCAGGGGTTAGTACATGGAATGGTAGCAAATATAGTACTCAGGTGAATTTAAGACCCGTGAAGGTGGGTAGCACAGCCGCAGGCAGTATACCTATTACTAATCAACCGCCGGTAAAGGTTCGATTAGCCTATAAAGCTGCACCGCCCTCCGCCTGGTGGCGGCTGAGTCACCCGATTTCAAAGTAGGTTGGCACGATTGGCCGCAGACTAACCCAAATACCCGAAATCTCAGCCTCTTGCAGTGCCGCTTCGACTATATTGGCTGTGCTTTCGCATTCAGTCTTTACGAGACTTATGTGAGGTATGTATTCTTTCGGGCCTTCATCAATTTCTATGAATCTGCCGTGGGTTACGGCTCGTAAATAGTCACATCGGTGTGAGGTTAGTAGCTCGTTGGACTCATCATCCTCCAGGGTCGCCGCAATAAACCGTGCGCCATATTCCCTGGGTGGAGCACCAAACATGCAAATCTCACCTAATTTGGCAAAGCTGATCAAATGGTCTTCGCTGATCTTATTTATGGCTTGGCCGGCGGCGTTATTATAGCGCCTGATCTCGCCGAAACCAGGTGTGTCGCCAAGTAGGCTGTTAAAAATCCTGTACGAGTCCTTTGATGAAGCAATTGATACCCCGGGTTTAGCAATAATTGTGGCGTTTTCTATTTCCGTGTACTCAATTCCGGCCAGAGCCGTCGAGATAAGTGTCTTCAAACGAACAGCATCGTTCGGGCCAACCTCACGTCTGCCGCCGACCACCGATGGCCGTATCACGACTTCTTCTTCGGGGTTACCGAACCGATCGACCCGGCTAGTGTGCCGACCTGATTTACGATTGGCTTGGCGTCGCAAAGGCTCGGGCAGACCTTTGGGATCAGAAAAGCCGGGTGAATAATTCATAGAGGGATTATAACATTTTACACAGAAATGTCAATCATAAGCGTGGTGGGTGATGAGGGATTTGAACCCCCGACCCCCTGTGTGTAAAACAGGTGCTCTAGCCAGCTGAGCTAATCACCCAAGACTAAGTAAATATACTTCAAACACTTTATATTTGCAACTTTGGTATACTGTGCGCTATGAGGAGATACGCCAGCAAGCGCAGTTACGTCTGGTCAGCGAATATCGCATACTCAGTTGGATTA
>PFOA01000026.1 GCA_002792275.1 Candidatus Saccharibacteria bacterium CG_4_10_14_0_2_um_filter_52_9
CATTAAAGATGAGTCCGGCAGCTTACGCTGCCAGCCTCATGCCGCAGCCAGAAAGTTTAGAACCGGTGTTGCAGAAAGGGGGAGGTTGACACAGGCCTATGACATCACCAATGCCTGAGCACATGCTTAGTTCTATGGATAAAAAAGTAACTGACTGCCTGAGTGCTTGCGGTAGTCAAGTACAGCCGGTTGCCTCAGCAATTAATCAACGTGAAGTTGAGAAAGAAAAAGAGCCTAAACCTGAGCCAGCCGAACCTTATTATCTTCAATTTCAAAATCTATTTCCGCTGGTTGGTCTAGTAACTGCCGCCTACCTCTTAAAATATCTTCGTTGGCGTCCACCCGACATAATCAAACTGAACGCAGCTTATAGATTTTAGACTCCATATTAATTAATAAACCGTGATTAGCGGTAATAGTATTTATTTGATAAGGAGTTTAAATTACAAAATGACAAAGAAATTATTTATAGGAACCCTAATTGTTATAGGGGCTGTTGGCTTTTTTGTGGTTAGTCGTCCCGATGATAAGCAAAATCAAACAGGTGACAATTATCTAACGCCTGCAGGTAGCCTAAAAGATGTACACGGCATGAGCGTTGATGTGTCAGACTCTAGTAAAGTATGGATTGCAAACCATAGCGGGCTTTATCTACTTAAAGACGATAAAGATCTGTTTGCCGTTGGCGATAAGCGCGATGACTATATGGGTTTTTCTCCACATCCTACTGACGCGAATACATTCTTTACAAGCGGCCACCCGACGAGCGGAGGTAATATCGGTTTTCAAAAATCAACGGACGCTGGCCGGACTTGGCAGAAAGTTTCTAATGGCGCGAGTGGTCCAGTAGATTTCCACGCTATGGCAGTTAGTCAAGTTGACCCAAACATAATCTATGGAACCTATCGTGGTGCATTACAGCGGAGCGTAGATGGTGGTAAGCAGTGGGAAGTTGTAAATACCAACCTTGGAGGCGCTCAAATCATCAGCCTAACAACTGATACGGGCGAAAAAGATACTGCCTATGCCGCTACAACAAATGGGCTACTGATGAGTCGCAACCAAGGGCAAACATGGGCACAAGTATCTGAAAATATGAAGGGCGATACTATAACCGCCGTAGCCGTTAACCCCAAAAGTAACCAGGAAGTGCTTGCATACGGACAGAAGCTTGGTTTCGCCAAAAGCACGGACGGAGGTAAAACTTGGACGAAAATTGACTCATCTTTAGCAAGTGCACCAATTATGTATATGAGCTATGATAAAAATAACCCAAGTACCATCTATGCTATCAATCAGTCGCTTGAGATATATAAGACCACTGATAGTGCCGGCACTTGGAATAAGGTGCGCTAAACCATGAATCCAATAATTGCATTTGTAACGGGGTTAACTGCAGGAGGTTTGAGCTGTCTGGCGGTCCAGGCTGGCCTACTGACTACTTCTATTGGTGACCAAGCCAAAGATGATATCGAGGAAGAGCTAAGAGACGCCAAGCCAGAACCAACCACTGAACCAGGACATTACGAGCGGGGTCACGAGTTTATACGGGAAGTACGCTTGCTGAAAGCTAGTGGACTAAGACACAAACGCTACGCTCAGGCATTACAAGCACTTAAGTACCGCTACCCTAAGGTTTATGTAGTTCCCGAAGTAGCGTCAGAGCCAAAAAAGACAAAACTGCATACGCTACAACCAGTCACTTTGTTTCTTACGGCTCGTCTTGCTGCCTACACGGCTTTAGGCTTTTTACTTGGATGGGTTGGGACGGCTTTACAGCTGACACCGTACACACGAGCCGCACTGCTAATCGTTATTGGCATTTTTATGCTCGGCACAGCACTTCGTATGCTCAATGTTCATCCAATTTTCCGCCACTTTGTCATTGAACCACCTAAAAAGGTCACCCGTTACATGCGAAAGAAGGCTAAGAATGATGGTGTCCATAAGCTGACACCAATTGTACTCGGGAGTTTAACGGTACTGATCCCATGTGGGATTACCCAGGTCATGATGGCTGCTGCCATTGCAACTGGCAATCCACTTGCTGGCGCAACTATTATGTTCGCTTTCATACTGGGTACCAGCCCGATATTCTTTGTATTGGCATTTCTGACAACCCGGCTGGAGGGCAAACTACAGTCAAGTTTTCTGAAGTTAGTGGGCGTAATAATCCTGGTCTTGTCGTTAGTTTCGATCAACGGTGGCTTAAACCTTGCTGGTTCGCCTCTTTCGTTGAACAGCATTCAGCAGTCTATTAACGATAGATTTGGTTCGGCGGATAAAACAACCGCCGAAAACAGCACACCCCCCGTGGACGTAAATGGCGAGAAAGCACCCACCCAAAGTCCCACGGCTTCATCTGTTCAATCGAGCGATGCTACTGGAGATGTCCTAAAGCTGACTGCTAGTTCTGCCAGCTATAGCCCGGGAGTCATTAAAGCCAGTGCCAATAAAGCCCATAAGCTGGAAATTACCTCCAAGGATAATGGGGGATGTGGACGAGCCTTCACGATCCCTTCACTGGGCAAGCAAGAGATATTACCTGAAAATGGCGTCACTACCATTGATATACCTCCGCAGCAGACAGGCAAAATGCGTATGACCTGTGCCATGGGCATGTACAACGCCGTAATTGAATTTAGTTAAAGGAGAATAAAGTATGACAACGAAGACATTTAAAGTTCCGGACATGGACTGTACGGCTTGCGTTATGCACTTAGAGGGCATCGAGGATAAATTGAATGGTATTGAAATGATCGACGCTAATTATCGCAAGCAACGAATGGTTGTTGACTATGATGAAGCCGAGGTCAGCGAGCAAGACATTATCACGGCTGTTAAAAAGGAAGGCTATACAGCTGTTCCTATGCAAGAAAGCGAGGATTAAAATATGGAGATGTTAAAGAAGTGCTTAAATCCCAAGGTGCTGCTCGGCTTAGGTGTCGTCGCGCTAGGTATTGCTATCTTTGCTCCCAAATTGTTAGCATCCGCATTACCTCTACTCATTATCGCGGCTTGTCCGCTTTCTATGGTGGCAATGGTGGTTATGATGAACAAGAAGGATAAAAAATGACCGAACTTATAGTATTGTTGGGTTCGCTCAGTTCAATTGCGCTGATTATCTGGTGGTTCTTTATGAAACCAGATACTGAGGTTGTAGCGGCTACAGTCAATGGCAACGAGCAGACTGTTAATATCATTGTTAGCGGCGGCTATACACCACATAAAATCCTGTTACAAAAAGATATCCCTGCCAAGCTGATATTCAACCGTAAGGATGCCTCGAGCTGTCTTGAGGAGGTGATACTGCCGGATTTTGGCGTGCAGCGAAAATTGCCCGTCAATCAGGATTTGACCATTGAAGTAAAACCGGACAAAGCCGGACGTTTTACCTACTCATGCGGTATGCACATGTTCTTTGGGGAGGTAATTGTCAAATGAAGACCAAGCATTTATTTTTCTTCACGCTAGTATTGACATTGCCACTTCTCTACACAATGGTTGGTGGAGAGCTACCTGGCAATCACTACACTATGGCCGCACTTGCTACAATCGTGCAATTTTATAGCGGTGCCCGCTTCTATAAAGGTGCTTGGGGCGCTTTCAAACATCGTGCCTCTAATATGGACACCTTGATTGCCGTCGGGACGTCAGTCGCCTACTTTTACAGTGTCTATGCTCTCATCGCCGGACTGCATGAGGTTTACTTTGAAATCTCAGCACTACTGATTATGTTCATCCTGATGGGCCAATGGTTTGAAGAATTGACCAAAGGTCGTGCTAGTAGAGCCATTGAGAAACTACTCGACTTACAAGCCAAGGAAGCAACGGTCATTCGAAATGGCAAACAGGTAAAGCTTGCTGTTGACCAAATAAAAGTAGGCGACATCATTCTCGTTAAGCCAGGTGAAAAAATCGCACTAGATGGTGAAATTATTGAGGGCAGTTCGAGTATTGATGAATCCTTGGTTACCGGCGAAAGCATTCCTGTCGAGAAACATCCCGGTAGTACCGTCATCGGTGCTACGATTAACAAGACAGGCAGTTTCACATTCAAGGCAACCAAAATTGGTAAAGATACCTTGCTTTCGCAAATTATTGAACTGGTTGAGCGAGCTCAGGCTAGCCGTGCGCCGATTCAAAAGTTTGCCGACAAGGTTTCCGGCTATTTTGTACCCATTGTTTTAATACTGGCAATTATCACCTTTGATGTGTGGTTCTTGCTACTTGGAGCAAGTGTGCTTTCAGCGCTACTATTTGCTGTCGCAGTTGTCGTCATTGCTTGCCCTTGTGCGCTAGGGCTGGCAACACCTACGGCTTTAATGGTTGGTACCGGACGGGGTGCACGGCTCGGTATCCTAATTAAAAGCGGTGAGGTACTGGAACAAGCCCGAGATATTAAGTATGTGATGTTTGATAAAACAGGTACCATTACCGAAGGCAAGCCTGTCGTTACTGATATTGTCGGGGCAGATAAACAGATGGTTGCAGAGGTTGCCGCGTCGTTGGAGGCTGCATCGGAACACCCATTGGCATCAGCTATTTTGGAAGCAGCCAAAGAACACGAGCATGCTCCTAAACCCGTCAAAGACTTTAAAGCTATAGCGGGTAAAGGGATTATTGCTAAGTTTAACGGCAAGCCAGCTTTGATTGGCAACCGGGCACTATTGGAAGACCAAAAGATAAAATTAACGCTGAATAAGGAAATGAGCGAACTGGAAAAGCAAGGTAAGACAGTTATGGCCGTAGCTTATGGAGGCAAGCTTATAGGGCTAATGGCCGTGCAAGACTGCCCAAAAGAAGGCGTATTAAACGCCATGGAAGCACTTAAGAAAATGGGACTAGAGCCAGCCATGATAACTGGCGACAATGAACATACTGCACGGGCTATTGCCAAGCAAGTAGGCATTAAACGTGTAGTTGCCGAAGTACTGCCAAGTCAAAAGGCCGAAGAAGTCATGTCATTTAAGCAGAGAGGTAAGGTTGCCTTCGTTGGTGATGGCATTAATGATGCACCAGCTTTGGTTGAAGCGGACTTGGGTATTGCCATGGGTTCCGGTACCGACATTGCCATAGAAGCAGGCGGAATCGTACTGGTTAAAAATGATATTGGCGATGTCGTGAAGGCGCTGCAACTGAGTCGGAAAACTTTTAGTAGAATTAAGCTTAACTTGTTTTGGGCTCTTTTCTACAATGTCGCAGGCATTCCAATTGCAGCCGGAGTATTGAGTGGCATTGGACTGGTACTTAATCCAGCCATCGCTGGCTTAGCCATGGCTTTTAGTTCCGTTTCGGTAGTAACCAGTTCATTACTGCTTAATCGAAGTAAGATTTAGCTGATGCGTACCTATAGCGTTACTAAGCAAGTTATTGGTCGTCGGCCATACTTTCGATATTTCCTATTGCTGTGGTTTTTCACGATTACTATTTTTATCTGGCTCATTAATATAAATAGCATGATCGATTAAGGGGGTAGCGAGACGAATTGAGTCAACAAGAATGCTACTGACAACTGCTGGTATCCTTTAGTTGATAATGTACACTGACGCGTTTAATGTTGATTAGCTGGCTTTCGTTGGAAATGTATCGAAGCAATATTGCATCTATGTCACATTGGTTGCCGTAATCGTCTGTAATCCTGGCATTTTTAAATGCAACTGCTATGGCAATCCTGTCATTATCTTTAACAAATTTGCCCTGATCTTTCAAGGAATCAAGCCGGAAGAATTTACCTGTTCCACAGCCAGTTAGATAGCTACCTATTGTAGCACTTTCGACAGCGCATCAATAACGGGGCTTCAATTCAATTGCACGTACTCAGCCAAACTGCATAGGCAGGTAGTATGGTTTATGCGGTGGCTACTGTACAATTAATACTAATATCATGGCCGTTCCAAAGAAGTATTTTCACGATCATTTAGTCCTGCTGCTGCTCAGCATCAACGCTTTTTTGGCGATTGCCGGCAGTATTTTTATCCTGGTGCGCCTGGGTACCAGCCATGGCACCGGTTACATTGTTCAATATCGCGCCTCGCTGGGGATCAACGCTTTTGAGACTGGTAGCGTTACGGCCTTGCTCAGTTTTGTGGCCTTTGCGGCACTGGTGCTGGCCACGCACACGGTGTTGAGCATGCGCGCCTACCGGATCCACCGCCAACTGGCCATCACCATTCTGAGTCTTGGTATTTTGCTGTTGATACTGACTATTATCATCAGTAACGCGCTGCTAGTACTACGCTAGGCCATGACCGACCTCGAAATTCCCTTTGAGAAAGACCGCAAAGGTCACTATCGGTTTTTTGAGATTCTGCCCGGTTTTTTGAGCTATACATTGCTGGTTTTGCCGGCGGTTCTGACGTTTATCAACGTCACGCTGGCGGTCTTTTTCATCCTGCTGTATCTGTTAATCTTCTTTGTGCGCTCGCTGGCTTACTCGTCGCGGGCGATTGCCGGCTATCGAACCATGAAGCATCACATGAAGCTGGATTGGAACGCTCTGGGTGCCGAGCTGGAAACCGGTGTGGCCGGCAAGACCAAGCTGGAGCGGCCGCGCTGGCATCTGCACAATCTGAAACAGCTGGCCAGCCGCCAGTACCAGTTCAAGCCCAGTCAATTGATTCACGCTGTGATTGTGGCCACTGTTAACGAGAGCCGGGAAGTGCTGGAACCGACCATTCAAGCGGTGTTGTCGGCCGATTATAATCCCAAAAAGCTGATTCTGGTGCTGGCCTACGAGGGTCGGGCCGGCCAGGAGGCCGAAGACCGGGTGCTGGAACTGCTGGAGCTTTATAAGGATAAATTTGGTCATGCCATGGCTGTTAAGCACCCGGCCGATCTGCTGGGCGAGATCATCGGCAAGGGCGGCAACATCACCTACGCTGCCCACAAACTGCAGAGGTATCTGTCATCTGTCAAGATCGATCCGGCAACTGTGCTGGTGACCACGCTCGACTCCGATAACCGACCCGACAAGCGCTATTTTTCGTGCCTGAGCTATCTGTACTGCGTGGTGCCCGACCCGCTCAAAGCCTCCTACCAGCCGCTGGCCATGTACACCAATAACATCTGGGATGCACCGACGTTGATGCGGGTGATTGCCACCGGTAACAACCTGTTTTACATCGTGGGAACCCAGCGTCGGCATCTGAGCCGCAACTTTTCGGCTCACGCTCAACCGATGCAGGCTCTGATCGACATGGATTTCTGGAGTACCCGCACGGTGGTAGAAGACGGCCACCAGTTCTGGCGCAGTTACTTCCATTTTGACGGTGACTACCGGGTCTATCCCTTTAGCATTCCGATTTATCAGGATGCCGTGCTGGCCGACGGCTACCTCAAGACCATCAAAGCCCAGTTCGTGCAGTTACGGCGCTGGACCTACGGCGCGTCGGATATAGCCTATATTGCCGACAAGGGTTTCTGGCACGCCAATAAGGCTCCGAAAGCCGATGTCCTGGCCAAGCTGTTGCGTATTATAGAAAGTCATGTCAGCTGGGCCGTCGGTTCACTGCTGGTGTGGGGAGCGGCCTTTGTTCCACCGCTGTTGCACCCACAAAACCTGGCGGCCAATGAACTGCCACTGATTGTCAGCCGCGTACAGCGCGTTGGCCTGGCGGCGCTGTTGATTTCGCTGTATATCTGCCTGGTAACACTGCCGTCGCGGCCAGCCCGCCATAAACGCCACCGCTCGGTGTTTATGCTTACCCAGTGGATCTTTCTGCCGGTCACCAGCATTGCCTTTGGCTCGCTGGCGGCCTTTAACTCACAGACCCGCCTGATGTTTAAGAAGTATCTCAGCCAGTTTGATGTAACAGAGAAGGCCGTGCGTACCGACAGCGGTGGCACCATCACCACCAAGGCCGATCCCAGCCGGCGGCTCAAGCGTGGACGGCTTGGTAGTGGGCGCTGGCTACGGCGTCGAAACGGTTAAGCGCTACCAAGGCCACCCGGCTAATAGCGGTGTTGGTTAGCGTGCCGGCCTCAATATAGGCCGGTAGCTTCTTGATAATGGTATCTGTCAGGCCCTGAGCGTCCCGCAGAGCCGTTTTGCGGTGCTGACAGCTGTTATGCAGGCTTAGAAAGAGTTTATCGCGTGAGAAGGGCTTTAGAGCTTTAGCGTTATGCACAACCCAGGCCCGTTCATAGTTTACAGCCTCCTCGGTGCTGAAGACTGCCTGGCAGTCCAGGCACTGCCGCCGCCGCCAGACACGATTACTTTTTATTTGGTGGCGGGAGTTTGAGACCCTCGTTTCACCGCCACAATATGTACAAACCATGTCAACATATTGTCATATCGCTATTAAAATACCAAGTGGATAACTGCCGGCAAAAGGTGGATAAGACCGCCGCAGGGTCATTTATAGCAGAAAGCCCGAGAAAGTCTGACTTTCTCGGGGTGAAGGTTGCTGATTGCGGCGTTTACTACTTGGCAGTAGCGGTGCGGCGGGCTCGGCGAATGCGATTGTTGCTGGGTTTGGAAGAGATCAACTCTTCATAGAACAACTGAAATGCGTCTAGGGCGCTGGATTTACGAATACCAAAACTTCCTCGTTTAACCGAGCAAGTATAAGCGAAAATTTGCTTCGGGTCAAGTCTGCCGGCCAAATGGCTAGTGGTAATAACAGGGGTCAGCGATATGTATGGTGGGCGATATAGGATTCGAACCTATCACCTCCGCAACGTCAATGCGGCGCTCTAGCCAAATGAGCTAATCGCCCCAAAAAATCCCGGTGGGATATTTTGGTGGGAAGAACGAAGTGTCGTTCACCCTTATCTAACAGGTTATAACTTACCTTAAATTGCTGTTCGGTGCAAGTATCAGCGGCCTTAACGCCAGCCATGACGTCAGGGGAGGGTTCTTATCCACAAGTGCATAGTAAGTAATACAGCATAAATAGGCTAGCCATATAGTACCAGCCTTGCTATGATAGCTGTCGAGGCGAAGTTTTGACGAGATTGTTTTACCCCGCCGGGAAGCGGGATAATTCTTTTAAAAGGGGTTGAATGACATGCGAGATCATTCAATCCTTTTTTATTGCCCGAAAGTCGGTGATATACTTAGGGCGAGCAGAGATGTGGTCTAACCAACCAAGGAGCTTCGTAGGTGTGGCAACGACAGACGTTATTGAAGTTGCAAGAGTAAATGTCGAGGTGGAACCTCCTATTAGATAGGACCGAGACGCTAGATTGAATACAGTGCGAGAGTATTTAATCTGGCGTCTTTCTTTATTACTCGCGGGCAGGAGGCAAAAGTGGCAGATCAAACAGACCAGGTACAGGCAATGCGGCATTCTTTGGCACATATAATGGCTACCGCTGTACTGCGGTTATGGCCTGAGGCTAAGCTGGGCGTCGGGCCAGTGGTGGAAAACGGCTTTTATTATGATATTGATCTGGGCGAAACCAAGATTTCGGAAGAGGACTTTGCCAAGATTGAGGCCGAGATGGCTAAGATCATAGCCGAGAACACGCCGTTTAAGAACTCTGAACAGCCGATCAACGCGGCGATTGCCTGGGCTCAGCAAGCCAAGCAACCCTATAAAGAAGAGTTGCTGAACGACCTTAAACGAGCTGGTACCACCGTTGCTAAAGATCTGAACGCCAATGAGCTGGGTACTATTGCCGAGGGCGACGCCCAGGTGGCCAGTGTTTCTTTCTACAGCAATGGTGACTTTACCGACCTCTGCCGCGGCCCTCATGTTGAAGCTACCGGCAAAGTTGGCTCGTTTAAGTTGATGCGCGTGGCCGGTGCCTACTGGCGCGGCAATGAAAAGAACGCCCAGATGCAGCGCCTTTACGGCGTGGCCTTTGCCACCGATCAGGAATTGAAAGACTACCTGACAATGCTTGAAGAAGCCAAAAAGCGCGATCACCGTAAGCTCGGGCAGGAGCTGGATCTGTTCGTCTTTTCTGATCTGGTAGGTTCGGGCTTGCCGATGTTCACGCCGCGCGGCACGGTTCTGCGCGATCAATTAACTGTTTTTTCGAACAGCTTGCGACAGCATTATGGTTTTGAGAAAGTCTGGACACCCCATATTACCAAGAAAGACCTTTATGAGACCAGCGGTCACTGGGATAAATTCGGTGATGAGCTCTTCTTGGTAAAAAGCCAGGAAACCAGCGACCAACTGGTCATGAAGCCGATGAATTGCCCGCATCACACCCGGATTTATGCCGGCCAGCCGCGCAGTTACCGCGACCTGCCTATCCGTTATCTGGAAACGACAACTGATTATCGTGATGAGAAGACCGGCGAACTGGGCGGCCTGAACAGAGTGCGGGCTATTACCCAAGACGACAGCCATGTCTT
>PFOA01000038.1 GCA_002792275.1 Candidatus Saccharibacteria bacterium CG_4_10_14_0_2_um_filter_52_9
GCAGATCCCTTGCAAATGTACCTCTGCGACATCATGACCGCCGCCGTCAACATTGTCGGCAACCCGTCTATCAGCTTGCCGGCCGGCACCAGCGAGGGCTTACCAGTTGGCCTACAGCTGATGGCACCCTCCAAGGCCGACCACCAGCTGTTGTCGCTGGCTAAGCAGGCCGAGGAGTTGCTGGTATGAGTTTCTTCCGCCGCAAAAAGGCTCCCAATATCGAAAAGTTTACCGAACGTTGGGTGTCCCTGCAAAAGCTCTGTTCCAGCCGCAAGACCTGGCCGCAGGCGATTATCGAAGCCGACGACCTGCTCGACGAAGCCCTGCGCTGTAATCGCTATAAAGGCAAGTCGACCGGCGAGCGCCTGGTAGCGGCTCAGCATAACCTAAGCAGTAACGACACCATCTGGGTCGGTCACAAGCTAAGCAAAAAAGTTGCCGAAGATAATCTCGACGTCCGCACCCTTAAAAAGAAGGATATGGTGGTAGCTCTGTCGGGCTTCCGCCAGGCCTTACGCGATCTGGGGGCGTTAAAAAATGATTGACTCTGCAACCCGCGCCAAATACACCACCACCATCGGTATTGAGTGCCACGTACAACTCAAAACCAAAACCAAGCTGTTCGCCGCCGTTGGCAACGATGCCCGCGAAGCGCCGCCCAACACGCTTGTCAGCCACATCTGCTTTGGCCTGCCCGGCGCCTTGCCGGTGCTAAACAAAGAAGCCCTGACTCTGGCCACCCGCGCCGCCTTTGCTCTTGGTACCGAGCCGGAACGCTTCAGTAAATTCGACCGCAAACACTATTTTTATCCCGATCTGCCCAAAGGTTACCAGATCAGCCAGTACGACCAGCCGATTATTGGCAAGGGTGAAATTATGATCGAAGTTAACGGCCAGCCCAAAAAAGTTGGTATTACCCGCGCCCACCTGGAAGAAGACGCCGGCAAGAGTACTCACCCCGAAGGCAGTGACTATAGCCTGATCGATCTTAACCGCGCCGGCACGCCGCTGTTAGAAATCGTCAGCGAACCCGATATGCACTCCAGCGCCGAGGCCAAGGCCTACGCCCACGAACTCTACCTGCGCATGCGCTACGCCGATGTGTCCGACGCCAACCTGTACTACGGCAACATGCGCTTCGACGTCAATGTCAGCGTCAGCAAAACCAAAGAACTAGGCATACGTTCCGAAACCAAAAACCTCAACAGTTTCCGCAGTGTTGAAAAGGCCGTTGACTACGAGGTAACCCGCCAGATCGAACGCCTCGAAAAAGGCGAACGTATAATCCAGGAAACCCGCGGCTGGGACGACGCCAAGCAAAAGTCATTCTCCCAGCGCAGTAAAGAAAACGCCGACGATTACCGCTACATGCCCGACCCCGACATCCCGCCCATCATCATCGAACCGGCCTTTGTAGCCAAAATCAAAGCCGTGATGCCCGAACTCCCCGACGATTACCGTGCCAAATTCAAAGCCCTGGACATGGACGCCGTGGTTATCGAAGATATCATCGCCGTGCCGGAAACCGCCAAGCTGGTTTCCCGGATTCTCGGCAAAAGCAATGCCGGGCACGCCCGCCGCGTAGCTTTCTGGATGATGCAGCCCACAAGCGACGAAGACACGCAAACTGAGGCAAGACTGGCCGTATCGGACGAAGAACTTATTAAGCTGTCAGAGATGGTATCAACTAACAAACTGAGCTCCACCGCCGGAAAAGACGTTCTGGCCGAGTTATTGAAAAAGGGCGGTGACCCAGAAAAAATCGCCGCCGATAAGAACCTGCTCCAGGTCTCTGACGAGGGCGAGATCGCCAAAATCGTCCAGAAAGTTTTGGTTGACAACGCCGCGGCCGCCGAAGACGTCAAAAAAGGCGAAATGAAAGCTATCGGTTTCCTGGTTGGCCAGGTCATGAAGGAATCAAAAGGCAAGGCTAATCCTTCACTAGCCCAAGAATTGATTAAGAAGCAGCTTGGTCAATAAACCTGACCTACCACTCCTTTCGGGTCTTAATAATTTAAGCCTGCAGATGAAGGTCTGGGTTCGGGCGTGGTACAATTCTTACGATGAGTCAGCCTAAAGTTACTAAAGCCATCATCGCCGCGGCCGGTTTCGGCACGCGTTTTTTGCCGCAAACCAAGGCCATGCCTAAAGAGATGCTACCCCTGGTAGACAAGCCGATTATCCAGGTTATTGTCGAAGAACTGGTGGGTGCGGGTATTACCGACATTGTTATCGTTACCGGTTATCACAAGCGCACTATCGAAGATCATTTTGATCACATTGGCGCCGATCTTAAGAACAACCTCGAAGAAGCCGGCAAAAAAGAGCTTTTGGAAGCCACCGAGCGTATCTCCGGTTTGGCCAACTTTGCCTACTTGCGTCAAAAGGGCCCCTACGGCACCGGCACGCCATTACTAAATGCCGCCCACCTTATAGGCGACGAGTCGTTTATTTATACCTTTGCTGACGACTTTGTGGCTGCCAAACCCAGCCGCTTTGTCCAAATGCTGGCCGCCCAACACGAGCGTGGCGGTTCGGTCATTACCTGCGTTCGCCGTGACGGCGATGAGGACTACAAACGCTACGGTTATGTAGACGGCAAGGAAATTACCCCCGGCTTAATAGATATGACGACGATTGTAGAAAAGCCCGGCAAGGAAAACGCCCCCTCCGACCTGGCTTCCGTCAGCGGCTATGTATTTGAACCGATAATGATCTACTACTTGCAGAAACAGCGTGAAACCTACGACCCGGCAAGCGGTGAATTCATGATCCAGGAAGCTATGCAGAAAATGATTGAGGACGGGCAGCATATTTACGGCTGTGAAATCCAGAACGGCACCTATTATGACACCGGTAACCCCTTGGAATACCTAAAAACGGTTTTCAATTTTGCCATGCAACGTCCGGACATCGGCTCCGACCTGACCAAGTATCTAAAGGGTAAATTACAATAAAGTAGCTAAATAGTTATATAATAATATTATGAGTACTACCGACACCGTTCTAGTAATAATCCTGACCAGCCTCCTGAGTCTGTTTTTTATCATTTGCATCGTCCTGACTGTCGCCTTGGTTAAGCTCGTCAAGAGCGTACAGCGAGTAGTTGTTAAGGCCGAAGACGTTGTCGATTCCGTAGAATCGGCCGCCGAAGTCTTTAAAGACACCCAAGGCCGCCTGGCACTGTTCAAGCTGATCCGTAATATTATCAAATTAACTCATAAGGGACGAAAATGATTATCCGAAGAGAAAACCGTCGCCGTGAAACCATGAAGCGAGTTGCCGTAGGCAGTACTATCGCCGCCGCCGCCGGCTACCTGGCCGGACTGTTGACTGCTCCCAAACCCGGTAAGCAAACCCGCCAAGACATTAAAAAAGCCGCCGATAAGAGCCTGGCGGAAGCCGAGAAAGACCTCAAAAAACTGCACACCGAGCTCGACAAAGTTATCAAGCAAGCCAAAACTCAAGGTAGGAAAGCCGGCGTTAAAGCCCAAAAAGAAATGACCGTCGTACTGGAAAAGGCCAAAGACAGCAAAGAAAAGGCTCGCGAGGTCCTAAGCGCCATCCACGAAGGTGACGCCGAAGACAAAGACCTCAAAAAGGCCATCAAAGACGCCAACGACGCTATCGCCAACCTCAAAACCTACCTCAAAAAATAGCCACTCTCTGCGCGGCCATCTGTTATAATTAAGGTGATAACTAAGGGTTCTTGAGGGTATTTTGGCCAATAAAAAAACGGCGCTCGGCGCCAGTGATTATGTACACCTGCATAATCACACCCAATACAGCCTGCTCGACGGATTAACCAAGATTCCGGAGCTGGTCAAACATGTAAAAGCCTCTGGCATGACGGCCGTGGCCATGACCGATCACGGTACGCTCAGCGGTGCCATCGAGTTTTATAAAGAGTCCAAGGCGGCCGGTATCAAGCCCATTGTTGGCATGGAGGCCTACGTGGCGGCGCGTAGCCTATATGATCGCGATCCGGCCAAGGACAAACAGAATTACCACATTACTCTGCTGGCCATGAACAAAGAGGGCTATCAGAACCTGATGGCCTTATCGACCATCGCCAACCTGGAGGGTTTTTATTACAAACCGCGCATCGACCGCGAACTGCTGGCCACCCACAATGAGGGTCTGATCTGCCTCAGCGGTTGCGCCAGCAGTGAGGTCGGCGACGCTCTGCGCCAGGGGCAATACGATCAGGCCAAGCAAATCGCCGAATGGTACAAAGACGCCTTTGGCGACCGCTACTATCTGGAGTTCCAGGATCACGGCCACCCCAACCACACCAGCATGTGGGACGAGCAGGAGGCCATTAACCGGCAGCTGTTACAGCTCAGCAAAGAGCTCGACATTCCGGGGGTCGTAACCTGTGATGCCCACTATCTTAAGCATGAAGACCAGGACGCCCACGAAATCCTGCTCTGTGTCCAAACCGGCTCCTTCCTGAGTGACGACAAGCGCATGAGCCTCAAAGATTTTGAACTGCATGTCACCGATCCCGAAGAGGTCATTGAGCGTTGGGGCAAAGACCACCCGGATTTTATCACTAACACCCGGGCGATTGCCGACCGCTGTGATCTACAGCTCAAGCTGGGCAAAATTCTGATCCCCAAGTTTCCGGTGCCTGATGGCGAGACCGAAAGCACCTATCTGGAAAAACTGGTTTACCGCGGCCTGGCCTGGCGTTACGGCGGCATCAAAGAGGCCAAGGCGTCCAAGCTCAAAGTACCGGCCGCCAAAAAGACCCTGCCGCCCAACATCCTGGAACGCGCCGAATACGAACTGGGCGTTATCGATAAAATGGGCTTTAACGGTTATTTTCTGATCATTTCCGACTTTATTAACTGGGGTAAAGACCAAGGTATCGTGTTTGGCCCGGGGCGGGGCAGTGCCGCCGGTTCAATCATCTCTTACGGCCTCAAGATTACCGAACTCGATCCCATGCGATACGACCTGCTGTTCGAGCGTTTTTTGAACCCCGACCGTATCAGCATGCCCGATGTTGACATCGATATCCAGGACACCCGCCGCGCCGAAGTTATTCAGTACTGCGTCGATAAATATGGCAAGGAACGGGTGGCCAACATCGTTACCTTTGGCCGGATGGCCGCCCGCAACGCCGTGCGTGACGTGGCCCGCGTGCTACAAGTGCCCTACGCCGAGGCCGACCGCCTGGCCAAGATGATTCCGCCACCGGTACAGGGGCGGCACATCTTGCTGGCCACCTCAATCAAAAAGGATCGCCAGCTCAAGCAGGAGTACGAAACCAACGAAACTGCCAAAACTGTCTTTGACCTGGCCGTACAGATGGAAGGCACCATTCGTTCGCACGGCGTACACGCCGCCGGTGTGGTGATTGCGCCGGAAGACATCGTTTACTACACACCGCTGGAAATGGCTCAAAAGGGCGTGGTGGCCACCCAGTACTCGATGGGTCCGATCGAAGACCTTGGCCTGCTCAAGATGGACTTTTTGGGCCTTAGCAACCTGACGATTATCAATAATGCTCTGCGGATTATCAAGCGCGTTTACGGCAAAGATATAGATATCAACTCCGTGCCGCTGGACGACGAAAAAACCCTGGAGCTGTTCCGAAAGGGTGACACCACCGGTGTTTTCCAGTTCGAATCAGCCGGCATGAAGCGCTACCTGAAAGTACTCAAGCCGACAGCCTTTGACGACCTGATTGCCATGAACGCTCTCTACCGCCCCGGCCCGATGCAGTTTATAGACGATTTTATTGACCGCAAACACGGCAAGAAAAAGATTATTTACGAGCACGAGGGTCTTAAGGCGGCTTTGGAAAGCACCTACGGTATTCTGGTTTATCAGGAACAGTTTATGCAGATCAGTAAGGATATGTGCGGCTTCACCGGCGGCCAGGCCGACACCTTGCGCAAGGCGATTGGTAAAAAACAGCGCGACACCATGGCTAAGATGAAGACGGCCTTTATCGACGGCATGATCGAGCATAGCAAGGTCGAGCGACGCTTTGCCGAGAAGTTCTGGGCTCAACTGGAAGCCTTCGCCGACTACTGTTTCAACAAGTCGCACTCCGCCTGTTACGCCACCATTGCCCACCAGACGGCCTACCTCAAGGCGCACTACCCGGCGGCCTTTATGGCGGCGCTTATGACCAGCGATTATGACGATACCGACCGCCTGGCGATTGAAATCACCGAATGTAAGCACATGGGCATCACTGTACTGCCACCGGATGTTAATGAATCGTTCGTGGAGTTTGCGGTGGTGCCCGGCGAACAGCAAATCCGCTTTGGCATGGCGGCCATCAAAAATGTTGGCACCGGTGCCGTTGAGGAGATTCTGCGCGCCCGTCCGGAAGCTGGCTTTGACAGCCTGGAAGACTTTCTGGGTCTGGTTAATTCGCGTGTCGTTAACCGCAAAGCCATGGAAAGCCTGGCCAAGGCCGGCGCCTTCGACCGCTATGGCCACCGCGGTACACTACTGCATAACCTGGATCTGATTCTGGCTTACGCCGCTCGTCTGCAAAAGCAGGCCAGCAGTGGCCAAACCGACATTTTCGGCAATGCCGTAGAGGGTGTAGCCATGGAGCAGCCCCGTCTGGAACTGCAGGCGCCGCCTCAGCAAATTGACGACCGCGAACAGCTGGTTTGGGAGCGCGAACTGCTTGGCTTGTATCTTAGCCAGCACCCGCTGGAACTATTTGAAACTATTCTGGCTGAGCAGACGGTGCCGCTTAACACCATAACCATTGAGCACGATGGCAAAGCTGTTGCGATCGGCGGCGCCATCGCCGACGTGCGTGAAATAACCACCAAAAACGGCCAGCGCATGGCCTTTGTGAAGATCGAAGACCAGTTCGGCGAAATTGAAGCCATTCTGTTCCCCAACAGCTACCAGCAAACGGTCGGCCTATGGGAGCGCGACCGGGTGGTGCTGATCCGCGGCAAGGTCAATGCCCGCGACAAAGAAGGCAACCAGGCCGCCGAGGTAAAAATCATGGTCGATGACGCCCGTGAAATCACCAGCCAGCAGGCTTCGGCATATGAGGCCACCGGCAAAAAGGCCCGCACTCCTAAAGCCCGCCCGGCGGCCGTTAAGATGGCCGCCGCCAAGCCAGTTAGCGAGCGCGTCTACATCCGCCTAGCCAACACCAGCGATCAAGAAACTCTACTATCGCTAAAACAGACTATCGACAGCCACCAGGGCGAAACCGAAGTGGTGCTGGTACTCGGCGAAGCCGCCAGCAAACAGGCCATCAAACTACCAGGTGGGATTGATCGCCAGAGCGACGGTGTGGTAAAGCTCCAGGAACTAGTCGGCGCCGACAACCTGGTAATTAAATAGCCTAGCCGATCAAGACAAAGCCGGCCGTAAAAACGAAGACAGCGGCAATATCGAGTACGGGATGGCTACTGATAAAGTGCTCGCCGCGCACTACAACGGCGTGAAGGCGCCGACCGTTTTGGAGCATAAAGAAGACGACTGCCGCGGCCGTCAGCAGGGCAACTACCGAGCCCAGCCAGGCAGCGCTGTTACCGTTTAACAAATCCAGTCTTGAAGTGGCGTGGCTCAGGGCGCTTGGTTCGCCCACAGCGGCCTGGCTTAACTCTGCCCCTTGGGGATTCCAATTGCGGTCAATAGCTATACCGCCGCCCATAATGGCCAGCATCGGTAAGTATGGCCAGTAGGCTTTAAAATAGGCTTTACCCTGGCGATGGTGCTGAGCCTGCCGCTTTTTATGATGAACGTTGGGTTTTGGTCGGGTTACGAGTGCCATGTTTTTCTTTACGTTAGAGTGGTTTCATTATATCACAATGCTTATGATTGGTACCGGCAATGGTACAGAGCCATGGCCGCCGCCTGCACGACGTTAAACGACTCTTTTTGGCCGAGCATTGGGATCTCCACCACCACGTCGCACTCGGCTAGGATTTCCGGCTCAAGCCCCTCGACTTCGCGGCCGACAATCAGTGCCAGCTTATCCGGTGCCTGAAAATCCACTAGCTTGGTGGAGCCGGGCGCCTGCTCCAAAGCGGCAATCACGAACCCCTGCTGTTTCAGATCGTCCAGCACTGACTCAATAGCCGCTTCATGGTGCCATTCCAACAGCTTCTCGGCACCCAACGCCGTTTTAGCGATCTGTTGATCGGTCTTTCGAGCTTCATGTGGCAAGCGGTCGTCATTTTCACGCAGTGGGTAAGGGGAGTAACCGGTCAGCCATATCTTACCCACCGCCAGTCCTTCGGCAGTTCTTAACAGAGAACCGATGTTGTGGGCACTGCGCAGGTTGTGGGCGATCAAAATCAGCTGTTTCATACTAGGCTAGTATAAATCACTACTGCCGTAAGGCATTGCCGTTTCCGTCGGCTCGTGAGCGAGTATTTTTGCGAGCGAATGAAATGCCTTAGGTGGTAGTGATTTATAGTATGCTTATGCTTTATACTGGTGGGATATGAGCCAAGATGCCCGACAAGATGAAGAGCAGGCCACACAGCGCCGCGCCCGCGTGCTGGGTTTGGATTATGTCGACACCAACGCCATACCCGAAAAACAGCTTTATAAAGATCTGCTGACTGTTCAAGAGCTCTACGACCTCAAGGTAATCCCGATACGCTACTACGACAATAACCTGCTGATCGGCGTGACTACGACCACTTCTCAGCAGACCATGACCAGCCTGCGCCAGCGCTTTGCCGACAATCGGGTGGCTTTTGCCATCATCTCAGACACCGGCTATCGCGACTACATGAAGCTTTACGATCCGCCCAAGCAGGTTGTTTATCAGGATATAGCCATCAATCAAAAGGATAGCGGTGAACTGGTTGGCCAGATTTCGGCCATGTTGCAACAGGTGCGAGCCGACGACATGCTGGCTTACCTGGTTGCTCAGGCCCACCGCCTGAATGCCTCGGACATTCATATCGAAACGGCGGTTAGCGATGTACGCATCCGCCTGCGCATCGACGGCGTGCTCCACCCGGTGGCTCGCCTCCAGCAAGACAAGTACCGTATTCTGATCTCGGCCATCGCCAGCGCCGGCA
This sequence comes from Candidatus Saccharibacteria bacterium CG_4_10_14_0_2_um_filter_52_9, assembly GCA_002792275.1. Taxonomy (GTDB): domain Bacteria; phylum Patescibacteriota; class Saccharimonadia; order Saccharimonadales; family UBA4665; genus UBA5150. Next base: position 9,036 of record PFOA01000038.1, read on the forward strand.
ACGTCTCAACGGCCTCCAAAGAAGCCCAGCAGGGTCACATTGCCCAAAAAATCAAAATGGCCGATGGTAACGAAGTTGATGTTAACGTTCGCCTGGAAACCGTGCCGACCATCAACGGCATGGATGTCGTGATGCGGCTGTTTAACATGGATCAGTCGATGTACACGCTCGACAAGCTTGGCCTGTCCGAAGCCGAACGCAAAGTAGTCGATGACATCATCGCCAAGCCCACCGGCCTGGTAATGGTGGTTGGCCCGACCGGCTCCGGCAAGACCACCACGCTGTATTCCATGCTGAACTCGCTCAACACCGAAGAGCGCAAGATTATTACCATCGAAGACCCGGTCGAATACCAGTTTACAGGCATCACCCAGATCTCTGTCCACTCCACTGAAGGTGGCAACGACGACAGCTTTGCCGACAAACTACGAGCCGTACTGCGCCTTGACCCGGACATTGTGATGGTCGGCGAGATTCGCGACATGGACACCGCCAAAACCGCCCTGCAAGCCGCCCTGACCGGCCACTTGGTGCTGGCCACCTTCCACGCCAGCTCAGCCGCGGCCGCCATTACCCGAATTGCCGACATCATCGGCCAGAACCCGCTGTTTATCTCTGCTATCCGCCTGGTGATGGCGCAACGCCTGATCCGCCACCTGGACGACGCTACCAAGCAGGCCTACTCTGCATCGGAGGCGGAACTGCAAAAGATCAGAGAAGTCGTCGATACTCTGCCGGAAGGCATCGCCAAACCCAATCTCGACGGTCTCCAGCTCTACAAACCCGGCAGTTCCGATGAGAACCCCTTCGGTTATCAAGGTCAGTTAGCCATCCGCGAGCAGTTCACCATGAGCGATGCCCTGCGCCGCCTGCTGGAGAACCCCAAGCAGGATATAACCGCCCAGGCCATCGAAGAAGCCGCCCGCGCCTCGGGCATGATTACCATGTTGCAAGACGGCATGCTCAAGGTCATTGCCGGTCAAACCACGCTCGAAGAGCTCTACCGCGTCGTCGGCTAAGGCTGTTCAGGTTCAGA
>PFOA01000090.1 GCA_002792275.1 Candidatus Saccharibacteria bacterium CG_4_10_14_0_2_um_filter_52_9
ACTGTTAGTTGCTTGTAGTTCATAACACTCCGATTGTCTCAGAGTGTTGCACTTACTTATTGAACTCAGTAACCGACTCTAAGACTGCGGAAGGAGGGCTGGACTTTAGTGAGTAAATAATTATAATAAAAGGTGAACGCGTGGCCAGGTGCGGAGATCAAACGTGACGACCCCAGTTGTCAGACTGCTTATCAATCACAATGGGGGTTAACGTTAATGCTTAACAGGGGGTGTGCATAGGTGCTGGCTAACCTATGCGTACATAAAGTAGTTCAATTTTTATCGTGTTTATGCTTTGTGCCAAGGCTGTGGATAAGTGTTGCATAGGTAACCATAAGTAGTAAAATATAAAGAGTTACGTTCGATAACAAATACTAAACCTTACAGAAAATACGTGAACATAAAACTATGGGCAAACCAGCTCAAAAAAATCCAAATGGTGGTAATACCGATTCAGCAGTCTATGCCGACACTGAGGCTTTGGTTTCGATCAGCCAGGCCGCCGGCATTCTCGACGTATCAATCGATACCATCCGCCGCTGGGACAAGAACGGCACCCTCAAGTCCAGCCGGCCTGACGGTAAGAACCGTTTCTTTGCCGTTAAAGACCTGGAAGCTATAAAGTTTGCCCAGCCGCTAACTATAGGCGAGGCCTCTGAGCAGTTGGGCGTATCGGTTTCTACCCTGCGCCGCCTGGAGAAGAAGGGTGTGATCAAGCCGGAGCGCAATGGCAACGGCGAACGGCTGTACAACAAACAAACTCTGCAGGACTTTCTGCGTAGTGAGTACTTTGTACGGCAAAAGGAAGTCGAGCAGGAGATACTTAAGCCCCTGAGCGGCAAACCCGATCCGGGCGAGAAGGGCGAACAGCGCCTGGGTCATGACCCGGCGATCTACGCGCTGTTAGGTGAGCATCACCTAAACATCGAGGGCTTGAAACGGTTCCGCAAACGGTTTGTCGGTGCGCTGGCAGTGATCGGCTTGAGCTTTGTGCTGATAGTGGTCGTTATTACCATCCTCTTCCTGTTGTTCCCGGCCAGCACCTCCAAGGTGCTTGGCTACTACCATGGCAACCCAAGCACCAAGCACTTCTCGCTGGAGCCGCAGGCTTCGATGTTGGCCCGGCAAGCCAAGCCTTTTAGCGGTACGGCGCTACGGTTCATAGAGGCCGTCAATCCTAAGCTACGCGAAAAGATTGCACCGCGCCAGCCGATCCAAGATGTTAACGATGTACTGGCTACCAACGCCGACGGCGATATTGTCAGCAAATATACCTTCACTTTCCCGGACACCTCGTACTTCAAGGTGCCCGACCAAGGCCTGATCATTAACCTGAACAGCGATTTCGTGCACGGCAAGCAGCCTGGCCTGTCCGCCGGTGACCTAGCCGTGTTACCAATTACAACGGATTTAATTAAAGACGGCTCGATTACCAAGGCCAAACTGGCACCGGGCTTGCTAATTGGCGGTGGCGGTGGCGGTGGCGTGGGTACCATTACCGAAATCCTGGCCGGGCAGGGGCTGGCCGGGGGCGGTAGTGTAGGAGCGGTTAGCCTGGGGATTAATCTTCAATCCGGCTCCGGGCTGGAGGCCAATGCCAGCGGGCTATCGATTAACCGCGGCTGTGCCAATGGCGAAACCCTCAAGTGGAACGGCTCTGGCTGGGGCTGTGCCGGCACCGTTACTCCCGGCGGTACGGCCGGCGGGGATCTTACTGGTATTTATCCGAACCCCACGGTGGCCAAAATCAACGGCAACCCCCTGGGTAACACCTCGGTAACGGCTGGCAATCTGCTGGTGGGCAGTGGTACGGCCTGGGTATCGCAGGCCATCACCGGTGACGTTTTCATTAATGCTGTAGGTGCTACAACAGTTCAGGCCGATGCAGTCGCTCTGGGCACCGACACTACCGGAAACTATCTGTCGAACGCGGTGGGGGGTAATGGCATGACGGTTTCCGGCGCCGGTTCGGAAAACGCCACGGCCACCATAAATCTGGTGCTTAACCTGACTGGTTCCGGCCTGCAGGCTGATGCCAGCGGCCTGTCACTGTCACGAGCCTGCGCTAGCGGAGAAGTGTTGAAGTGGAATGGTTCGGCCTGGAACTGTGGCAGTGCCGGCACCTTAACCGTCAAGGAAGGCGGAGTGACGACGCTTTCACCGACCGACTCCATGAACTTTTCGGCTAGCGACTTTGCCGTGACAGCCGCCGGCGGCGGCCAGGCCGACGTCGCGATTGACTACGCCAATTCCAAAATTACCCGCAGTACACAGAATGAAACAATTTCTGGTGCCTGGATTATGCAGCAAACCCTAACCTTTACGGGCATGGCTCCGGATATCGATACCGGTGAGGCCAAGGGGCTTACGCTACAGGGTCGGGCGGCCTCGAGTTTCCAGACAACCACCGGGGACGTTAATATTAATCCGGCTGGCAGTGGCTCCGGCTTGGTTCTGATCGGTCAGGGAACATCGTCGGCCACGCCAGATCTGCTGGTGCTTGATCGTAAGGACAATGACGTTTCGGATCCCACGGGAACTCCAGGAGCTATGTATTACAACATTGTTTCAGGCAAATTCCGCTGTTTTGAGAATGGTGCCTGGACAAACTGTATCGGCGCCGGCAGTGGCGGCAGTGGCGGCAGTTCAGTATGGAGTGATTTGACCCAACCAACGGCCAATCTGGCTCTTAATATGAATGAGTTTACCAGCAACTTTAACTGGAATACTTCAAACGCCATCTCCGGGCAGATAGACGGCTTATTGCTAAATATCACCAATGACGGTACCTCAGACCCCAACACTCAGCGCTTACTGGTATTAAAGAACAATGACAACGGCCTGACAGACAACACCGGCTCCGGGGCGCCACTGCGAACCGACGAGCTACTACATGTCGAAAACGCCGACGACAGCCGCGTTAACTACGGTATTCGCGTTACCAACTCAAACTCGCTTGGCGTTGTTAATATTGCCTTCGACGCCTCGGGCTCTGGTATAAATAATGCACTTAATATTGGCGACAACCGCATCTTCGGCGGCGACGGCACCATTCAGTTCAATAACTTCCAGGTTAACGGCATTGGTACGGTTACCATTGCCGGCGGTTCGGCCTATACTTCTAGCGGCGCGACCATCGTATCATCGGCCGGTGGGAACTCGCTATTGTTGGTATCGGGCTCCGGGGGCAACCAGAATCTGCTGGTTAATGCCAATCAAAGCGTGGCGGCTACCAGTATTTTGCTGGGGCCGAGCGGTGGTGTCAGCTTCCAGAACTCCAGTGGCAATCTGCTACTCGATGCCAATGGTGCTAATCAGGTACAGATCGGTGGCGTATCAACCGGCGATGTCTTGTTGGCCGGCGGCGTCGGCGCCTTTGGCTGTACGGTTACAAATGCCAATGGCAATCTGCAGTGCACGGGCAATATAACCAACAGCACAAACTCAGGCACGCTTGGCTTCTGGACGCGTAGCGGCACCACTCTTCAGCCGGCCACCGGCGGTGATAATGTCCAGCTGACCGGTGCAGGCACGCTTAGCTATGCGGCAGGCTCGACCGGCAACTTCGACCAGTCACTATCCAGTGGGACATTTAAGACCGGAACCGGAGCCGTATCTTTGAACGGCGATACGACCATCGCGGCCGGTAAAAACCTGACCCTGGCTACCGGCACCGGCCTAATCACCCAAAACTATAATGGCAATGCCACGGCCGCCAGTATTAACGCCAACTCTCTAACCAGCGGCACGGCCCTGGCTATCAGCGCCACCAGCCTGCAGACCGGCAAAGGCCTGGCCATAACGGGCGGCACGGCTATGACCAGCGGCAACTTGTTCCAGGGCAGCGGCACGTTCATACATACAGTTGCCAGTGAAAATGGTAGTCTGGCCAGCCTGGCCTTTACCGACGCCTCGACCAACATTAACGCCGGCGGCATCAGTAGCGGCATCAATATTGCCTCAACTGTTAGTACCAGCGGTGCCGGCACTAAAACAATAAATGGCGTCAATGTTGCCGCCCCAACTCTGAGCGGCTGTACCAGCGGGGCTTGTACTATCAACGGCTATGCCACAACCACCAGTACAAACACCAACGCCAATATAGTCCAGAACGGTCTGAACGTTCAGACCACCGGCACCTCGACGCTAGGCACCATTAACGGCCTAAACATAGGCGCGGTTTCGAGCGGCGCAGCCACCGAAAACGGCATCTTATTCGGCGCCGGCTGGGACCTCAACATCACCACGGCTACTAACACCGATCTGACGGTTAAATCCAACGGCTCGGGCATTCTGACACTGGATTCTACTGGCACCGGCGCGGTCAACTTGGGCACCGACAGCACCAACGCCAAAACCGTTACTATCGGCAACACCAACAGCCCGGGCGCCTCGGGCACGGTGGTTAACCTGAACGTTTCCAGCAGTGTCGCCACCGGCGGACTCAACCTCGGCGATAATGCCAACACCAAAACCATAGACTTGGGTGGTGTTGATAACAATGGTGCCGATACTATACGTATCGCCACTAACGGTAGCACTGCCGACACCATCACCATCGGCAACAACACTGCCGGCACGGCTTTAACGCTTGATGCCGGCAACACCGGCAAGATCCAGATCGGCAATAGTGCCGCCGCCCACACTATCCAGATCGGTACCGATGCTACTACAGTGCAGGGAGTTTCCATCGGCTCGATCACCGCCAGCTCCAGTACCAGAGTGGATGCTGGCTCAACTGGTCTAATCCTGAACGCCACCAGTGGATCGGTTAGCCTGCAGACCACCACCGGCGGCAACATTACTATCACCCCGGCTGGTAGCGGCAACATCCTGCACACTCTGGATGCTGACACCAACGCCCAGTTCAACTCGACTTATGCCAGCGATACCACTCAGAACGTGGTGGATATTAACAGCACCAACATCGCCTCAGCTTCAACTGGAACTCTGAATTTGCTGGCCGTGCGCAATCTCAACGAGGCCAGCGCCACCGGCACACCGGATAGCCTAGTCTACTTGCAAAATGCCGACACTAACGAAACAGTTTCCCAGGGGTTATTCGTAGAGAACAGCTCAACCGGCACCATATCCAGCGGCATCCTGGTTCAGAATACTTCTACCGGTACCTTAACCAGTGGCCTGACCATCACCAACACTACTACCGGTACCCTGACCAATGGTGTGATCTTTACCGGCACTATAGGCACAGATATAACCACGGCTTCAGGACGCACGCTTACAGTTAACACCGGCGGCACCGGTACCATCCAGATTGGTGTAGATGCCAGCAACGCCAAGACCATTACCATCGGTAATACCACCAGTCCAGGAGCTTCGGGTAGTGTGGTTAATATTGATATCTCCAGTAGCGTCGCCACCGGCGGCCTTAATCTTGGCGACAACGCTAACGCCAAGACCATCGATATTGGAGGCGTAGACAATAGCGGCACAGACACGATTAGGATTGCTACCAACGCAACTGCCGCAGACGGTGTTACCATCGGGAATGCCAATACAGGAACCACGCTTAATCTGGATGCCGGAACCGCCGCCACGGCTCTGCAGATAGGCAACTCGGCCAATGCCCACGGTATCCAGATCGGCGCAAATAACACTGGCGCCAATGCCATCCTGCTGGGTTCCAACAACAGTGCCTCGGTGCTTAATCTGGATGCCGGAACCGCCGCCACGGCTCTGCAGATAGGCAACTCTACAACCAATCATGGTATCCAGATTGGAGCAGGATCCGGCGCAACCAATGCCATTACTATCGGCAATGCTACAGCTACCTCCACGCTGATATTGGATGCCGGAACCGCCGCTAGCGCTATTCAGATAGGCAACACTGCAGGTGCTCATGACATCAAGATTGGCAATGGTGGAACAGCGGCGCAGATTGTTACTATCGGCTCGACAAGCTCCAGCTCAGCTCTGACCCTTAATTCGGGCAGTGGCAATATCAGCTTGAATCCCGGTGGTGCCGGCAGTATCGTTAATACGCTGGATGCCGATTCCAATGCCCAGTTCAATGGCACGGTCGGCTCCGACGTTACCCTCAACCTGGTCGATATCGGCATTACCAACACCGCCTCGGCTTCAACCGGCACATTAAACGGCCTGGCCATTCGCAATATCAATAATGTTGCCACCGGCAACGTAGACAACCTGATTTATGCCGTTAACAGCGACAACAACGGCACTGTGGCTAACGGCCTGCTGATCGACCAGGCAGGTGGCACCATTACCAGCGGCATTACCATCCTGAATTCCGGAGGCACTCTTACTACCGGTCTGACCATTGGCAGTGGTAGTCAAGCCATCGGCACCGGTCTTAGCTTTGCATCGACAGGCCTTAGCACCGACATCAGCCTTCAGAACGGCGAAACCATAGATAACGACACTAATAACCAAATTAAACTTGGTTTCGGGGCCAGCGGCGGCATACTTCTCTTAACTAACGGCTCCACCTTAAACACCGATCAGGCCACCTTCAACCTCCTCAATACGGCCGCCACTACCATCAACTTCGGCGGCGCGGCCACCACAGCTCTCAACATCGGCTCAACGACCACCGGCTTGAACAGCTTCAACGCAGATGTTGATATGAACTTCACCGGCTCCGAGAACCTGACTCTAGCCAACACCTCTGCCTCGACCGACCAGCTATCAATTACGGCCACAAGTATGTCAACCAATGCTATTGCGGGGTTGCACATTGTAGCCGGTGCAATCACTGGCTCTTCTATCGCGAACAGCGGCATACGGGTCGACATCAACAACGCGCCGCCCGATAGCGGTGATCTTTTCCATGGGATTGTAGTGGGTGGCGCCGCCCAAACCACAACAGAAGGAGAGCAGAATGGAATAGTCTTTGCACCTGCGAATGCCAGCAATACAGCCGGCACGCTCAATGGCTTAAAAATATGGGATAACTTTACCCCGGGTGGCGCCGCAACTGAAAATGCAATGAACATTGGTACCGGTTGGGATACAGATCTTTTGCTCGGCGACGCAAGTCCCGTTATTAAGCTGGGGGCAACCGACAACACAGCTGAGCTTAAGATTAATAATATGAGTAACAACAACCTTCTTTCGCTTAAAGATCTTAGTACCAACTTTGGCTCTGCGCTAACTGTTGGCGCGGCTATTAGCCGAAACTCAATGTTTGCCGAGGAATTCAACCAGTTCAAAGCCACTAACTGTAGTGCTACAACGGCTCTGAGCCGCGGCGACTATGGTAGCCAGGGCGCCCTTGGTTGCGCGGCCAATACCGGCGAACTGTCCAGCGTAGTTACCAATACCGGCGCGGGTGCCGCCTGTACATTCAGTACCAATGCATCTGCCGTTAACGGTACAGAACGCATCACAGCCAATACTACTGTGGCCACTGCCGTTAGCTCTATCTGTGGCGAATACCTGGGCAGTAGCGCAATCGTTAACAATAATATCTATTTAGCATCCAACCTACCAGTTGTGACCACCAAGATTAGCATGGGTAACGCCGTCGATGCCAATCATACGTTTTATGTCGGCTTGTCGGACGACAATCCTGTGCTGTTGACTAGCCTATCAAAGACGAATGGGGTCTACTTCTCGAACTGTCCCGCCGGAGGAGCCTGCACTGGCAACCTCCAGGCAGTGAATGAAAATGCGAGTACCGGTACATCAATAGACTGCGGCGTGGCTGTCCCAACCAATAAAATGATTTACTTGCGTATTGAAGTCCGCGGAGCTAGTAATACTCACTTCTTTTATGACATGGATACAACCAACGGGATCACCGAAACAGAGTGTGGCTCCGGTATTTCCGCCTCCGCACCGACGGTAGCGCTGACCTCCATGATGACCGTGGCCAACAAAACTCAGAACTCCACAGCTACGGATATGTCTATTGACTTCTTCCGAACCTGGCAAGATGATAACGTTCCGGCTACCGGCCTTAGCGGTGATCTGTCATCGGCAGTTACGCCGGACAGTACGTTTGTGCCTCAGAACATAACCCTGGCTACTAGCAAAGACGGCAAATTTATTATTAATGGCGATGACGGCCAGCCATTGTTGGGGATTGACCAAGCTGGCAATGCCACCCTTAAGGGTAGTCTTAGTAGCGCCGGACTTAATATCAGGGGCGCTGGCGGCGACGTGTCTACGGTTGACGATAAAGGTAACGCTGCCTTCAGCGGCACCGTCAAAGCCGGTAGCCTGGCGGCCGACCAGGTGATCGGCGCCGACATTGGCCAGCAGTACTTTAGCGATGACGCTGGCATAGAGAGCGGCGATGTGGTTATGCTCGACCCCGCAGATTTGACTAAGATTAAAAAGGCCGACCAGGCAAGTAGCAGTGCTGTAATTGGCGTGGCCACTTCGGCTCCGGCCATGCTGGTAGAGGGCAGTGGTTCCGGTAACGCCGTGGTGGTGGCCGCCGCCGGCACGGTATCGGTCAAAGTCTCCACTGCCGGTGGTGCTATTAAGGCCGGCGACCCGTTAACTTCTTCGAATACCCCGGGCGTTGCCATGAAGGCCAGCAAGGGCGGGGCAGTTATCGGCCGGGCGGTGCTGGATTACAGTGGCGAAGGTGTTAGCAGTATTCCGATGGTTGTCGGCAATGGCTTTGCCGCCGAAGACTTTAGCTTCAGCATCAGCCAGCTGACCGGTCGCGTCGATTCCCTGGAACAGCAGGTCAATGGCACGCAGTCCGGCACGCCAGCCGCCAGCACCACAGGTCTGGTTGCCGGCGGCCAGGATGTCAGTCTGGCTAGTCTGTCAGTCGATCATCTGACGGTCAATATGGACATGTTCGTCAATGGCTCGATGGTGGTCAGTGGCCCAGCCGAATTCAAGGGTTCGACACTATTCGATGACCTGGTGACCTTTAGCGGTGACACCACTTTCAATGGTAGCGTGATATTCAATAATAACAGCGCCGGCTACGCCGTTATCAAGCCGGGTGAGAGCTCCATACAGGTTATCTTCAAACAGCCGTTCAAGGCGCCGCCAATCGTCACCATTAGCTTGGGTGATGGGAAGTTCGCCACCTATAGCTATCGCAACGTCAGTGAACAGGGCTTCGAGATCATACTGCCCGGCGCCGCCACCGATAAATTGACCTTCTCTTGGACGGCCACGGCGGTCAGCAACCCCCAGACCTACGTTAGCGCCAATCCGTAAAAGCCGGCTTGCCAAAATCTGCTCTAACACCTACAATACCTAACCATAAGAGGAGCAATCATGGCCGCTAAAAAGACCGTTAAAGAAGAGTCCGTAACTGTTGAAAAGACCCCAAACAAACGACTAAAAACCAAACTGATAGTCTTATTGGCTGTAGTTATCGTAGCCGTCGTGGCCGGTCTGTTTGTCAACCAGGTCCATACCAACAATCAGCTCAAAAAAGAGAACCAAAAGTTGTCTAACCCCCAGGCGGCGGCTCAGGCCGAAACCAGGACGCTGACCCAGGAGGTAGGTAAACTTATCGAGCTACCTTCCAGCGAAACACCAACCGTGGCCACCGTGGTTGATGTTAGCAAGCTCCAGAAACAACCCTTCTTTGCCAGTGCCAAAAATGGTGATCGGGTGCTGATATTTACCCAGGCAAAGAAAGCGATCTTATACCGGCCAGCCACCAACAAGATCATCCAGGTAGCCCCAATCAACCTGGGCACCGGCCAGCCACAATAGCGGGCTAAATTTCTTACAGAGCTGCTTACGCTTGTTTGTTACCATAGTTTTGATTCGTGGTGGGCACGAGTTGTTTATTTGTAAGTACGACAGGAGGACAGCATGGCAGGAACAGCAAAGGGCGGCCGCTTGGCAGCCCAAAAGAATAAGAAGCGTTACGGATCAGACTTTTACCGGCAAATCGGCGCTAAGGGTGGCAAGGCCGGCCGCACCGGCGGTTTCGCCGCCGGCGAGCAGGGTCGCAAGCGAGCCAGCTACTACGGCTCCATCGGCGGTAGCATTTCCCGACTCAGTAATTAAGTACGGCTCAGTCAACTAACGCGGAACAAACGTAACTCGTAAGAAGTTTTCTAGTGAGGTGAACCAGCTTGGCTGGTTCTGCCGAGCCATCCATTCTTTGCAGATGAGCTC
>PFOA01000088.1 GCA_002792275.1 Candidatus Saccharibacteria bacterium CG_4_10_14_0_2_um_filter_52_9
TATCATGGTTAGTGCTTCGGCTCTTGTACGCCCTTCGCTGACGCAACCAGGCAGATCTGGCACATAAACAGCGTAGCCACCACCAGGTTGTGGCTCAAGTACTACATCGTATTGCGTGGGGTTATTCATACGACTATTGTACCACCCGTCAGATAGCTGATTCAGTGTCATGTCAGTCATAATAACCATCGTTTAGCGTATCGGCAAGTAAGTTAATGATTATTTAATGTTTCGACCGACGGCAGGCGCCCTCGGCTACTGCGTGTTGAAGTAGTTGAAGATGTAGGTGGTGTTGGCCAGCGGCTGGTTAGAGAAGCGGATGGTCATGGTGTTGGTATCGGCATCCACGAAGACTCCGGCCTGGGTGCTGTTTTTATTGCGCGAACTCAGGACAGGATTAGGCGCCTGACCGAATGGCGTGTGGAAGGTCAGCGAGTGAAGAAATGTGACCGTAGTTCATCTTCGGATATATAACGAATAGCCTGTTTGAAAATGGCGGCCGTGGTACCACGATCCAGTTCTTTGTGGTGCCAGGATATTTACGATATCCGTACCGGATAGCCGCTTGAGCTTAGGCATATGAAAGAGATCCGAGTTCCAGATTAATCTGCACGGATGGTGCCGGATTCAGGCTGAAATCAGCCAGATTTTTGTCTTCTAGCTGGAGTTCGACAGCTTCTTTAATGTTTTTTGCTAGCTCATCAAGATTCTTGGCCTGGGTAACAACTGGCACGTCTATACCTTCGGCAATGTAGTAAGTATCGCCTTTATAGACATGAAATTGGATGATTTGCTTCATGACTAAATTATACCACAAAACAGATAGAAAACGGCGGGCTCAGCCTGCCGTGGGGTGCCGGGAGGCACCCCTGCTACTGGGCGATGAAGTAGTTGAAGTTGTAGGTGGTTGAGGCTAGTGGAGCGCTAGCAAAATGGATGGTCATGGTGGTGGTGTCGGCATCGACCCAAACGCCTACCTTAGTGCTATCCTTATTGCGGGCACTGATGACTGGATTCGGCGCCGCACCGAAGGCCTTATTGAACGTAATTGTACACTGCATGCCATCGGCCATATCAACACCGGTGCCAGTAACGATGGTCAGCTTACCGCCGGTGTCGTTACCGGTGACCGTACAAGTAGCATTAGCCCCGGCCGCGGCCTCAACCTGAACCGTCGGCGCCGTACCAGCCGTAACCACATGTCCACCAATGGTGATGTCGCCACTAAACTGGGCACTGCCGGTAACGGTCAACGTACCCACCGTCGCCACACCGGTTACCGTCAAGTTGTTGATCGTGGCCGTGCCGGAAACATTCAGCGCGGCAAAGGATGCCGTGCCGGTAACCGTTAGGTTGGCGAAGCTCTGATCGGTACCCTGCAGACCCTGGCCGTTTGCCGGAGCCTTATCGAAGAAGGTGTAGTAAATCGAGACCTTAGCGTGCTTGCGCGGCTGGCCGCCTACCAGGACGGTAGTGGTAACCTGGCTCCAGTCGATCGGCTGCTGCAGGCGACCAATGATGTGGCTTTCGGCGTAGGTGCCGGGATCGGCCATGGCGTGGCCGGCCACATCCGAGCTAATCAAGTACTGGCCTTCGATCATATTGCTGCCGGTATCTACCACCCAGGCATCGCCGTTACCGGCCGCCGAGATCAAGATACCGTCAGCCGGGCCGTTGCTGCGGCGATCCAGATAACTCCCCAAGATCGCCGGATCATTGGCGACGGTGCTGCGAGCCGCCTGGTACTCGATTTCGGTGTTAGCCGGCTGGCGCGAACCAACTTGCGTTACCAGCTCGCCGGCGCTCAGCGTTTGATCGGTATAGCCATAGTGCGAGCCGGTAAAGGCGTTATAAGAGGTGGTGGCGCCGGCGATACTAATATCGCCCTGAACCGTCCCGCCGCTGGCAAACTCCACGACGCTACCATCGTTACTGCGGTTGAACAGGGCGACCGGTACAGCCGTAGCTTTGACCTCTAAGGCCCTCCCGGGGGTGGCTGTACCAAT
>PFOA01000015.1 GCA_002792275.1 Candidatus Saccharibacteria bacterium CG_4_10_14_0_2_um_filter_52_9
TTTCAAAATCGCCGGATCTATGGCCCTACAAGAAGGCGTCAAAAAAGCCAGCCCAGTCCTGCTCGAACCTGTCATGAAAGTCGTGGTCGTTACTCCGGAAGCCTTCATGGGCGACGTCATCGGCGACCTTAACTCCAAGCGCGGCCGCATCGAATCTATGGAAGATCTAACAGCCGGCATCAAAGAGATTACCGCCTTTGTGCCCCTAGGCGAAATGTTCGGCTACACCACCAATCTGCGCAGTTCCACCCAAGGCCGCGCCAGCTCCAGCATGGAACTAGACCACTACGCCGACGTCCCAAGCCACGTCGCCGAAGCCATCATTGCCAAAAACGCCAAATAACCTACAGGTCTTGATCGTAAGGATTCTCACCTCTTTGACTAAGGTGTTCTTCACTTGTGCATTCATAGCTTATGTGAGATACGTCCTCAGTAAGTTGGTCAACTACCAGGCGCGCGCCGTATACGCAAGTACGGTTTTCGCTTATTAGATGCACGGCTTCTTTTTCACTCTGCAAATCGTTGCGCCTAACCGCGTCGATAGCGCGATGGGCGAGCATAGGGCAATTATGACACCGCTTTTCAGCAACGCTTAAAAGCTCAAGATATGCATCACTCCAAGCCGCAATATCAACCTGTTCTGTTTCAATCAAAAGAGTGGCGTCGTTCCTGGTAAGTCCTGTGACTCCACTCAGCTTGTCAATCATATCAGCCATGTGTACGAACTCCTGCTAACTTTACAAATAGGTCTTAATTCGGTAAGATTACTCGGTAACTTGCGTGGGTTCTATTATTCCTATGCAAAACAATTTATAAGTCAGCCAGACATAAGCTAATCTAAAAGGAGCAACACTTATGGCAGAACAATTCGATCGCAGTAAGCCGCACGTTAACGTTGGTACTATGGGTCACGTCGACCATGGCAAAACCACGCTAACAGCAGCTATTACAACTGTTTTAGCCAAAAAGATGCCAAGCGCCGTCAACAAATCAGTTGCCTACGACCAGATTGACAACGCACCAGAAGAAAAGGCTCGCGGTATCACCATTGCTACTTCTCACCAGGAGTATGAGAGTGAAAAGCGTCACTACGCCCACGTTGACATGCCCGGCCACGCCGACTACGTCAAGAACATGATTACCGGTGCCGCTCAGATCGACGGCGCCATACTAGTTGTTGGTGCCAACGACGGCCCGCTGCCTCAAACCCGTGAGCACGTTCTGTTGGCTCGCCAGGTTGGCGTACCTTATATCTTGGTCTTCCTAAACAAGATGGATCTGGCTGACCCTGACCTAGTCGACCTAGTTGAAGAAGAAATCCGTGAACTACTGGAAAAGAATGGTTTCGACAAAGACGCTCCCATCATCCGTGGCTCTGCCACTAAGGCACTGGCCGGTGACGCCGAGTCCGAGCAAGCTATTCTTGACCTAGTCAAGGCCATGGACGATTCTATTCCAGAGCCAAAGCGCGAGCTGGACAAGCCTTTCCTAATGCCTATCGAAGATGTTTTCTCGATCAAAGGCCGTGGTACTGTTGCCACCGGCCGTGTAGAAACCGGTGTTGTTAAGGTTAACGACGAAGTTGAAATCGTCGGTGTCCGCCCAACCACCAAGAGCGTAGTTACCGGCATCGAGGCTTTCAAAAAGAGCCTAGACCAAGGTCAAGCTGGCGACAACGCTGGAATCCTACTCCGCGGTATCGAACGCGATGATATCGAGCGCGGCCAAGTTTTGGCCAAGCCCGGCACAATCACGCCGCACACCGAGTTTGATTCAGAAGTCTACATTCTAACCAAAGAAGAAGGCGGCCGCCACACCCCATTCTTCAAGGGTTACAAGCCACAGTTTTACTTCCGTACCACCGATGTTACTGGCGAAGTAGAACTACCAGCCGACAAAGAAATGGTAATGCCCGGCGACACTATAACTTTCAAAGTTAAATTGCTCGCTCCAATCGCCATGGAACAAGGCTTGCGCTTTGCTATTCGCGAAGGCGGCCGCACTGTCGGCGCC
>PFOA01000076.1:0-698 GCA_002792275.1 Candidatus Saccharibacteria bacterium CG_4_10_14_0_2_um_filter_52_9
GCAACCTGACCTGCGCCGGAGTTACCGACTCGGCGCTGAGCGCCAACGTCACCCTCCAGGGCAATACCTTCAACGGCGCCAGCCAGCTCGTCCAAACCACAGCCGGGGGAATCCTGCCAATACTTTCCGGTGCCAACCTGACTTCACTCAACGGTTCCAGTATCTCCAGCGGCACGGTAGCTGATGCCCGCCTGAGTGCCGCCGTATCCCTGCTGGGTCAAACCATAAGTAACGCCGAGCTGGAAAACTCCAGCCTGACCATAACGGCCGGCACTGGACTGTCTGGTGGCGGCCTGGTTGCCTTAGGCGGTACCACCACCCTCACTAACTCCGGTGTGCTAAGTGTTACCGGCACCGCTAACCAAATAACCGTTAGCAGTAGTACCGGCAATGTTACGTTTAGCCTGCCCCAAAACATTGCCGTTACCTCCAGCCCGACCTTTGCCGGTCTGACCCTGACCGCCAACCTGGCCGTGGCCGGTACCATCACGGCCGCCAGCTACACGCGCTCTTGCCCGACTGGCTACGTGCCGGTGCCCGGCAACCCCAAATTCGGCACCAGCGACTTCTGTGTTATGAAGTACAACGCCAGCAACGACGGTAGCGGCAACGCCGTCAGCACTGGCGCCGTGCCGTACGTTAACATCTCCCAGCGAACTGCCCAGGATAAATCACTTGCCGCCGGCGGCCACCTGCTG
>PFOA01000076.1:766-10323 GCA_002792275.1 Candidatus Saccharibacteria bacterium CG_4_10_14_0_2_um_filter_52_9
CGGCTCAGGTTCTGGCGGCCAGCGCCACCGACAGCGAAGCCTGCTACGGCACCGTCACGGCCGGCGTAAACGATGTTTGCGGCACGGCCGGTACCCAAAAGCGCACCCTGACCCTGTCTAACGGCAGTGTCATCTGGGACATCGGCGGTAATGTCTGGCAGTGGACCGACGCCTGGATCATTGGCAACGAAGAGCCCAATGACGCCGTAGACGGCTTTGCCTGGCACGAATTCACAGCCATCACCAAATGGAAGGATCTAAACTACGCCAACCCCACCAACCGCGGCTGGAACAGCGCCCAAGGCCTGGGCCAGATTTATTCCGACGGCACGGCTGCCAACAACACGCTTTACGGCTTCCTCCGCGGTGGCAATTGGACCGATGACACGCTTGCCGGGGCTTTCGCGTTGTATCTGAACGTTACGCCGGCGGATACCATTACCGCCCTTGGCTTTCGGGTCGCCAGGTGATCATCTGAAATCTGCAATCTCCCGGCGCGCGGAGCGCCCCCATGTGCAAATCCGGAATTGAATTCCTGATTTTAACGATGTATACTGTAGACTATGATCAAAAGAGCTATAGAGGATACGCTAAAGAAGCAATCAGCCGATTTTCGGGCACTTACCATCACTGGCCCGCGTCAGTCCGGCAAAACCACACTGGCTCGCAGACTATTCCCAGACTATCGGTATGTTTCGCTTGAGGATCTGGATATGCGACAATTTGCCCAAGATGACCCGCGCGGTTTCCTGAAAGAATACGACAACCGTACCGTCATTGACGAGGTTCAACGTGTACCCGACCTACTGTCATACCTACAGACTAAACTGGATCAGAGTTCTCAGTCGGCGCAATATATCCTGACCGGCTCGCAAAACTTCCTATTGTCAGAACACATCGGGCAGACACTGGTGGGCAGAACTTCATTAGCGACTCTTCTGCCGCTCACGCTCGACGAGATTGGTAGTTTTCACGCTAGCACTAACACTGACATCCAAGCCGCCATCTTGAAAGGATCATACCCTGCCGTTTACAATAACGGCCTTGACCCGGCGGTATTTTATTCATCGTACGTTAGCTTGTATTTAGAGCGTGACGTTCGAGAGCTTCGTACCATAGACAACCTACCCAAGTTTCAAAAATTTATTACGCTTTGCGCGGGTCGGGCGGGGCAACTTTTGAATATGACGGATCTGAGCGGTGCTATAGGCGTAGATGCTAAAACCATCGATGCCTGGATAGGGGTGCTGGAAGCGTCTTTTATCGCCTACCGCTTGCAACCTTATGCGGCAAACATATCAAAACGTCTCACCAAAATGCCAAAATTATACTTTTATGACACCGGTATATTATGCTATTTACTAGGTATTCGCACTAGAGGCGAATTAGTGAAAAGCCATTTCTATGGGAGCATCTTCGAAAACTTAATCATCGGCGAACTGATGAAACATCAGACGAATATGGGAGACCAGCCACGCCTGCATTTTATACGTGACCATAGCGGAGAAGCCGATTGTGTCTTTCAAACCGCCGCTGGCTTGGCTATCGCCGAGATCAAAGTGTCAAACACATATGTCAGCGAACATACTATCAAGTTGACCAATTTCGGGGAACTGCTTGGTATTCCAAAGTCGCGCCGTTACCTGATATACTCCGGTACCACGCAGAACAGAAGCGACGTAAAGCTTGTCAATGTATCGGATTTGCAGTCAGGGATCTTTAATTATGACCATGTTTGACCAAATCACCGACTTTAACAACCTCTACGCCGCCTACAAGGCCGCCGCCGCTGGCAAACACGACCGTGCCGGGATACTGCGCCACGACCTGCACGCCGAAAAAATCCTCTGGAGTTTACGGAGGCAACTTAACCAGCCAGCTGTTCGCCAACGTTTATCTGAACCACCTGGATCAATTCGTCAAACACAATTTGCGCGAGACCTATTATCTGCGGTACATGGATGACTTTTTGCTTATCCACCCTTCCCGTCAGCAGTGGTGGAGTATGAGGTGCAACGAGGGTTTCTGCGCTTAGCTTTTGAGCACAAACTGCTCAGCAAGCGCCAGTTTGAGTTCGGCTCGGCCAGGCTCGACGAAATCGGCCGCTTACTGCGCGGTTGGCATCGCCAACAGCGCGTCTAGCCATGCACCGAACTTGGCCTAACGTAACGCCTACTTGTAAAAAGTAATGAAGTTCTGTAAAGTAATAAGTATGAAAAATATCATTACTATTACCAGCAAGGGGCAAACTACATTACCGGTTGCCGCTCGCCGCAAATTAGGGCTTACCAGCGCCGGCGGTGTCTTGCGGGTACGTTTTAACAAGCAGCAAAATGAGCTTATCATTTCAAAACCTTTAGATATTCACGAACTTGGCACGCGGATAAGCCGCCACATAAAGCCGGGCATCAAGCCACTATCAGACGTTGACGCATACTACCAGAGACAGCGGGCAATGGACGTGTGAGTAAAGCATTCGCTGGCTCGCTTGACGCCAATGTCCTTTTGAGACTATTGCTCAATGACATCCCAAAACAGCACCAAGCCGTGGCCAATCTGTTTGATACCGCCCCCGGACAGTTTGACGTGGCAGACACTGCCGTGATAGAAGTCGTATTCGTGCTGGAACGGTATTATCAATTTACACGGATCCAGATTCTGGAGGCTATCCAGGGCATCATGGCATTAACCAGCGTTAATTGTAACCGCGAGGTGTTTACGCATGCCCTGCCGCTTTTTACCAAACACGCCAGTTTGTCGTTTGAAGATTGTTGCCTGGTAGCCTATGCTGAATTAAATCAAGCCAAACCGCTATGGACGTTTGACCAAA
This sequence comes from Candidatus Saccharibacteria bacterium CG_4_10_14_0_2_um_filter_52_9, assembly GCA_002792275.1. Taxonomy (GTDB): domain Bacteria; phylum Patescibacteriota; class Saccharimonadia; order Saccharimonadales; family UBA4665; genus UBA5150. The sequence goes on from PFOA01000076.1 coordinate 3,597, forward strand.
AACTGGCTCGGGTGACATCCGCCGAACTAGTTGCTATCGCTTCTTAGAACGAGTCGGGATACAGGCAGTATTAAACCGGGGGTTGCTTTAGGGAGCGTCATCTGTTAAAATGAGCTTACATGATTGCTAGTGAGAAAAAGGCTGCCACCATCAAAAGCGCGCAGGTGCACAAAGACGATACCGGTGGTTCGAGCGCCCAAGTGGCGGTTCTTACTGAGCGTATTAAAGAGATAACTGAACATCTTCAGACTAATAAGCACGACTTTATGGCGCGCCGCGGCCTGCTTCAGATGGTTGGCAAGCGCCGCCGCCTGCTACGTTACATTGCCAAGCACGACAGCCAGGCTTATTTAGCACTTATTAAGAAACTCGGCATCCGCCGCTAGTACATTAACTAACTCAGGGAGAATATTCTCGCCAGAGCAACAGATATAACACGCCCGTTTTAGCACAAGGGACGTTGGTATATTTGGACTCTGTCGAGATGACCCGAACGAAAGGAACCGATGGGACACACTAAGAACCCCCTAGGCAAAGACATTATTAAGATTGAAACCGAGCTCTGCGGTAAAACGCTGAGCCTGGAAGTCGGACTGGTCGGCTATAGAACCTCCGGCTCTGTTCTGGCGCGCTACGGTGATACCGTGGTGCTGGGAACGGCCATGGTCGGCAATAAGCCGATCAGCATGGATTACTTCCCGCTGAGCATCGATTACGAAGAAAAGATGTACGCCGCCGGTAAGGTTAGCGGCTCGCGTTTTATCAAGAGGGAAGGCCGGCCGTCTGACGACGCCGTGCTGATCGGCCGTCTTATCGACCGTCCTATTAGGCCTTTGTGGCCCAAGGGTTACCGGCACGAAGCCCAAGGTGTAGCCACTGTTCTGAGCATGGATCCCGACTTCCGTCCCGACATGATTGCCATGATCGCCATAAGCACCGCCTTTATGCTCAGCGGCGCGCCGTTCGAAGGTCCGGTGGCCGGTCTTAGAATCGGTTTGGTGGATGGCCAATTCAAAGCCTTTGCCAGCCTTGAAGAACTAGACGAAGGCGGGCTCGACCTGGTGGTCGCCGGTACCTCTGCCGGAGTGATGATGGTCGAAGCCGGCGCCAGTGAGGTAACAGAAGACCAGGTGGCCGACGCCATTGCCTTTGCTTTTGAGGCCATGCAACCGGCTATCAAATTACAGAAGGAACTACTCGAAAAGGTCGGCGTAACCAAGCAAGAATACGTTTTGAGCTTGCCCGACGAAGCCATCCAAACAGAGGTGGATAAGTGGCTGGACGGCCGCTTGGGCGAAGATTTGCGCAAGCCTTACCCGGAACGCAACGTTATTGTTCAACAGCTCAAAGAAGAGATGCACACTGCCTTGGCCGAGAAGCATGGCGAAGATTACGAGCCTCTGCAGAGCCACTTTGATGAAGCCTTTCAAACCGCCCTGCACAAAGATGTCCGCAAGGGCATTGTTGATCATCAACTGCGCCCCGACGGCCGTAAATTAACCGAAATCCGCGAACTGCGCAGTGAAATCAGCCTTCTGCCACGGGCTCACGGCAGTAGCCTGTTCACCCGGGGCTTAACCCAGGCTCTGAACATCATCACCCTGGCACCGTTGAGTATGGTTCAACTGGTAGACACCATGGAGCGCGAAGGCGAACGCCGCTACCTGCACCACTACAACGCTCCCGGCTGGACGGTTGGCGAAGTCCGCCGCATGGGTAGCCCCGGCCGCCGCGAAATCGGCCACGGCTACCTGGCAGAGCGTGCCCTAACGGCCGTTTTGCCCTCTGAGGCCGAATTCCCTTACATGATCCGCAGTGTAACCGAAATTATGTCCCAGAACGGCTCCACCAGCATGGCGGCTACCTGTTCCAGCGTTATGGCGCTGTTAGATGCCGGCGTGCCCCTAAAGGCTCCGGTTAGCGGTATCGCCATGGGTCTGATGATCGACGGCGACAAGCCTTACATCATGAGCGACATTGCCGATGCCGAAGATTTTGCCGGCGACATGGACTTTAAGGTTACCGGTACCGCCAAGGGCATCACAGCCCTGCAAATGGACATGAAGGTTCACGGCCTGCCGGTATCTGTTCTGAAGCTGGCCCTGGAGCAGGGTAAAGACGGCCGGGCCCACATTCTGGAGCACATGCTGACCGTCATTGCCGAACCTAAGAAGATGAGTCCTTACGCGCCCCGCGTGGAATCCATCCAGATCAATCCCGACAAGATCCGCGAAGTTATCGGCAAGGGCGGCGAGACCATCCAGAAGATCACTGCCGAAACCGGCGCCGACATCGACATTAAAGACGACGGCACCATCATGATCGCCAGTCCTAACGGCGAGAGCATACACGCCGCCAAGCAGTGGATCGAAACCATAGTCGCCGAACCCGAGGTCGGCAAGATCTATGTCGATGTACCGGTAGTCAGCGTTATGGACTTCGGCGCCTTTGTACAGATAATGCCCGGCAAGGACGGCCTGGTACACATCAGCGAACTGTCTGAAGACCGCGTGGCCAAGACCAGCGATGTTGTTAAAGAAGGCCAGTTGGTCACCGTTAAACTAGTGGCCGTAGACGACCGCGGCCGCCTACAGCTTTCCATGAAAGCCGCCGCCCGCGAGCTGGCCGACAAAGATAAGAAGTAGGAGAAGCAAGACTAACCTCTCACGGCCTTAACAATAATTAATAAACTTTAATAAATATTATTAAGGCCACCAAACCACTATGGTAGACAAACTCAACAAATGGCATAAGACAAAACTTGGGCTATTGGCCTTTGGACTGGTTGAATTGCTCATCGCCGACGGTTTTTTTAGCCTGTCGGTAGACCGCGGCAACCTGTGGTGGTATCTGTTAACGCTGATCTTCCTGGTCGGCGCCCTCCAAAATTTACTCAAGCTAATAGGAATCCTAATAAATGGACGCAAAACAAGCAAAACTAGACGATCTTAAGCAGAAGATCATTGACGATGAGGTCACGCCTGAGTTAGCCAAGACGGCCACCCAGCTGGTATTTGGCGATGGCAACCCCGACGCCGAGCTGGTTTTTATCGGCGAGGCGCCGGGCAAGAACGAGGATCTTAAGGGTGTGCCATTCGTGGGAGCGGCCGGTAAGTTCCTGGATGAAATGCTGGAAATGATTGACCTGAAGCGTCAAGACATCTACATTACTAATATCGTCAAATATCGTCCGCCGGGCAACCGTGACCCGCTACCGGACGAAAAATCTGCTTTTCTGCCATATTTAGAGTCCCAACTAGAGGTAATTCAACCGGTTCTGGTGGTCACACTGGGTCGCCACAGCCTGAATTGCTTCTTGCCGGACTTAAGCATCAGCCAGGTTCACGGCCAGCCAAAGCGCTATAAGGGCAGGGTGTATTTACCCCTGTTCCATCCCGCCGCGGCACTGTATAACGGATCGATGCGACAGACTCTGATTGACGACTTTGAGTCGATCCCGCACATTACCTCGAAAATTAAATTATCTTAAAACTGCAATAGAAAGGAATCTATGCAAAATAACCAACCAAAACCCGATCGACAACCCGATCGCAAAAAACCAAGAGGGGGCGGTCGCTCCGGAGGCCAAAGGGGACAGAAGCCACAAAGCCAGCCAATGGCCAGCAGTCTGACTACCTCACGCGGCCAGGCTGTGCGCGCCCAACGGCGCTCACAGCAGGATGCCCAGCGCATCGCCAACCAGTACTTAACGGCCGAAAACAAGCCGGCCGTGCCGAAACGCGCCAATATTATCGATGATAACCCCCGACTCAAGGTTATAGGCCTGGGCGGCATGGACGGCGGCGGCAGTAAGAACATGATTCTGGTGGAATACACCAACGATGCCATCATCATGGACTGCGGCAACGACCTTGGCATCGATTTGCCCGGCATCAACTACGGCATTGCCGATACTGCCTACCTGGAACAGATCAAGCACAAGCTAAAGGCCTACGTAATTACGCACGGCCACCTGGATCACGTTGGTGGCTTACCGCACATTGTGCCGCTGTTTCCGGCGCCGATTTACGGCAGTAAATTTAGTATTGGCCGCGTCGAGGAAATCTTTGAGAACTTTGGCCTGCCAATGCCCGACGGCTTTGAACTCAAAACCGTTACCATGAACGAAAACACCCACGAACGCCTGAAAATCGGCGAGTTCTTTGTGGAGCTGGTGCGGGTCACGCACTCCATTCCGGGTAGTACGGTCATCGTGCTCGATACGCCGGTAGGGCGCCTGATTAACACCGGTGACTTTAAACTTGACCCCAATCCGTTAGACCATGAGCGCACCGATACCGAGCGCCTGACCGAGCTCGGCAACGAAGGCGTGCTGGCGCTGCTCAGCGAAAGTACAACCACCGAGCGCCCCGGCCGCACGCCCAGCGAATCGACCATCGAAAAGAGCTTCATCGACATCATGGAAAACGCTCCGGGCCGCATCTTTGTCGGCTTGTTCAGCACCAACATGAACCGCGTCCAGATGATCATCAACGCCGCCGTTCACCACAACAAAAAGGTGGCTATGGACGGCCGCAGTATGGTCAGCACACTGGAAATGGCCGTGCGCCACGGCTTTGTACGTATTCCCAAGGGCACCTTTGTGCCGATCGCCTCAGCCGCTACCATGAAAGACACCGACCTGGTCGTTGTCTGTACCGGTTCGCAGGGCGAGCCCAGCTCGGCCTTACAGCGCATGAGTAATGGCGAACACCGCCACGTTAAGCTCAAAGAGCAAGACACGGTAATTCTGTCCAGCACGCCGATCCCGTACTCCGGTAACGATGCCAGCATCCGCACCATGGTCGACGAACTGTTTAAGAAGGGTGTTCACGTCTTCCGCCACGAAACCCGCGAAGTCGACGGCATCGGTCCTCTGCACGTGTCCGGCCACGCCTCCCGCGAGGAATATGCCGACATGATCAACATGACCAAGCCCAGGTTCTTTGTACCGATTTACGGCGACTTTACCGCCAAACGCTACCACGTAGACATCGCCATTGAGCAGGGAATCCCCCGCGCCAACACCTTAAATGTTGGCAATGGCGAGATAATCTCGTTTACTAAAGACAAGATGGAACTGGGCGGCGAAGTACCGCACGGCACCGTACTGGTTGACCAAACCGGCGCCATTGTCAGCAATGTGGTGGTTAAAGACCGCGTCCTGCTGAGTGAAGAAGGTCTGGTAGCCATAGTCCTGACTGTCGACAAAAAGAACGGCGGCCTGGTAACCAGCCCGGACATCATTAGCCGCGGCTTCATATATATGCGCGACAACGAAGAGATCATGAACGGCCTGCGCATCGAGCTCAAGCGAGCCGTTGCTCAGCGCTTTAAGCGCATCGACCTCGACCGCTTCAAGGCCGAGCTCAAAGACCACGTTACGCACTATCTGTTTGAGCACACCGGCCGTAGCCCGATCGTCATCCCGGTGGTGAACATCATCAGTGGTGGTGGCGGTGGTTCCAAGCAGGCCCAGGGCGGAGCAGTCAGGAAAGACGGCTCACAACCCCAAACCGAAGACCAACCGTCCACTCCCGTTAAAACATCCGAAGAAATCGCCGCCGACCAGCAAAAACGCTTCCAGGAAATGCGCACCCGGCTCCTTACCCAAGATCCCCGCGTCGACTAGGTTGCCAGCACATATCGGCAGCTCTGATATACTGCTTTAATGGTTATATCTCTGTTGCAATGGAACATTTGGTATAAAGAAAGCATTAAAAATATTGCTTCATTTCTGTTGCAAAACAAAGCAGACATTATTTGTCTGCAAGAGCTCATGCACAATTTTTCAAACCAAGAGGTGGCCAACACAACTCAGTATCTTGCTGACAAATTGGGCTATAAGTACTATGAAAAATCCATTTCAATAGAGGGAGAATCATGGCAGCAAGCCAACGGTATACTTACTCATTTTCCAATCGTTCAACAGGGCTATAGTTGGATAAATGAGCCTATTAGTACAGAGAAGAGCTATGATAATGAACATAGAGCCTACGTCGAAACCATGCTAAACATTAATGGAACCAATCTAACCGTAGGTACCACACACATGTCGTACACGGATGGCTTAATCAATACGAAACGTAAACAAGCAGAAGCCGACCGACTTGTTAATATAATAGAGCGCAAAAATAGTAACTACATCCTCACAGGTGATTTTAATGCCACGCCCGATTCCTACACTATCCAACACATTACGAAGTACCTAAAAAATATTGGTCCTGGCTATGAGAAAAACACTTGGACAACGAAGCCATTTTCCCACAAGGAATTTACGGAAACTGACTTAAATCGTCGGCTTGATTACGTTTTTGCTACAAAGGACATACATGTCAAGAAAGCCAAAATACTTAGCACTGAATACTCAGATCACCTGCCAATATTTACTGAATTAATGATTAATACTTCCTAAAGCCATGCCGCTAACATCTATTCTACCGCACTCAAAACTTAATATATGTGTATTTTGTGCCGCCAACGATTGGCCCGAAAAATACACTAAATCAATAACCGAGTTTGCTCAGCTATTAGCTCAAAGAGGTCATCAGCTCATCTATGGGGGCTCTGACAGTGGTCTTATGAAACTTGTTGCCACCACCGTACAATCGGAAGGCGGTAAAGTAGTTGGTGTCCCATTTACATCTCTCGTAGAAGGAATATATGAAGCTGCAGATGAAATAGTTATGACTTCGACAATAGCAGAACGTAAAGCCGTGATGCTTAG
>PFOA01000058.1 GCA_002792275.1 Candidatus Saccharibacteria bacterium CG_4_10_14_0_2_um_filter_52_9
AAGTGTCCTATATGTTTAGTGGGTCGACCGTCGGCGACGGCGTACATTACTAATGGTGCGACACTGCTGAGCGTCCGTAACGGGGGTGTCGAGAAGTTTAGGATAGATAAAGACGGCTTAATTACCACGGCCTCGGTGAACAGTGCTTCTATAGTTGACGGCTCGGTCGCGACAGCGGACATTCAGGATGGATCAGTAACCCCTGCCAAACTAGCCAGCGTGGAGTATACGCTTAATAGAGGCTCAATCGGACAAGATCAGTCTGCTGGCGCCAACTCAACAATAACGGTAGTCGACTATAACCAGGCCATAACACGCCCTAATATAAGGATCAGCGCGGACTTTTTCTATCAAGAAACGCGAGGCGGGAGCGGTGGCGTAACAGTAAGTGTTTATGTCGACGGTAGTCTTTCTTACATGAGCCCTGGCCTCTGGAATATTGGTGGCGGGGCATCCGGAGGTTTCTTCGGTGATACGGAATACGGAGGCCTGTCTATCGGAACACACCATATCCAAATCTATATTCAGAACTACAACAACCCGGTAACTCTCACTACTCGAGGAATTGGGCGCTGGAAAGTTACGCAATATTAGTTTCTAGGCAGCTCTACTGTTCCATAACACCAAAGAGGATCGGGAAGTTTGAGCCACTCAAACTGACACTACCGGTGCCGTCAGATATGGGGTTCTGAATCGATATGGTGTGCGAGCCGGCAGAGACATTTATGTAAACTGTAGCCTCGCGCAAACGAGCCCTGGAGCCATTGCCAACTGTGCCATTGCAGAGCTCATATTGGATTGCTCCATCCAGTTTGATGTCGAAACAGTTACTCTGCGTGATGCCTGAAAAGTCGTTACGAAATTCGCCGCCATAATGGCTAACTGATACCCATCCTCCCTTAAACGTGCCGGTAACCGAGTAGCAGTTAACGCCAGCGGAACAGTTAAACTGGGCCGAAGATTGGCTCTGGCTACCTACCCTGGAAAGCCGAGTCTGCACGAAGGCGGTAGTGGCCATCTGGGTGTCGTTACTGCCGGCGGCCGGGGTGGCTGCCCTGACTATGCCGTCTTTATCTATCCTAAACTTCTCGACACCTCCGTTACGGACGCTCAGCAGTGTCGCACCATTAGTAATGTACGCCTTAGGTATTTAACACCTTGGGGTGATGTGGGATTGGCTACGGGTGGGGCAACTAGGATCAAAGCATTAACTGACTTGATGATTGGTATTAGTTGCCGGCTACTGGCCCAGGCTAAATATGTCGCCAAGCCTCTGTTTGACCGATGTAAACGAGCTATTTGAAAGTTTGCCGAGAAGACGCGGCAGATGGTCAACCGGCAAGTTAGTCAGCTTGTGCAAACGGATCACCGAAGGTGTTTTGAGCCCCAAGACTTGCCAATCATTGTCTATGATCACGTCAGTATCCAAAAACTCCTTGGGAAAACGGCTTGAAATATAGGCAATTACGACCAATTCATACTCACCTCTTGGCTCACTCACCACCAGAACAGGTCGAAACTTAGCGCCATCTTCTTCGCTATAAGGGAATTTGGCTAGATAGATACTACCGCTTAGTCGCTTTGCCATCGCTCAAGCTGTAAATATCTTCCGATGTATCGTCCAGCGCTCCGTCATAGTTAATCGACTGGCTAGCGGCTAAGGCCGTTCGTAATCGATTCGAGCCTGTAGGCCTGGCTGCGCGTCGCAAACGTTCATATTCAGCCAAGGGCAATACCACGACCGGCTTGTTACCAAGCCTGCTCAGATCTTTAAGATTAACCGTTATAGCTTTACTCATTTACCTCAATTGTATCACAAGTGTGCCGCA
>PFOA01000081.1 GCA_002792275.1 Candidatus Saccharibacteria bacterium CG_4_10_14_0_2_um_filter_52_9
CATGTCCTTAACGGCCACGACTGCGCAAACGTTATTACTTCCTAACATAGCGCCCTCCTTTTGATAATAAGGTTAATGATTATGAGGTTCTGGTCTTACTTATACTATACGCCGCCCTATCAAGCCTTGGTACTTATTTCTTTTTGCGGTCGTGATAGGCCAGCTGTTTGCGGAGTTGGTCGAGACGGGTGATCTTGGCGTCGAAGACTTTTAGCAGGCTGGAGTACTGCCAGTTGGGGGTCAGGATCTGCGCCAGCTTGCCCTGCTCTTCCAGGTATTCGGCCAGGCTGAAGAAGTCGCCGTCGCCGGAAACGATGATGGCTTGCTTGTAGTGCTGGAGTTCCTTCATGGCATAGAGGACGAGTTCGGCGTCGACATTGCCCTTGATGGTGGGCTTCTCTTTGTCACCTTCCGGTTTTTTTGGCTGGTCGCCGGCCGGGGCTTCCAGCTTTTGGGGGTCGTCTTTATCGTGGCCGCTGATATCCACCGTTGGTTTAAGCACCACCAGGAAGCCGAGTTCGTGCATATATTCGTAAAGCGATTCGTTTTCGCTCATGTAGCCGATGAACATGTAGGCCTTGGTGACGCCGTATTCGTCGGCCAGGTACTGGCGGAATTTGCGCCAGTCCAGCTTCCAGCCCATGCGCTGGGTGCCCAGATTGAGGTTCTGGCTATCTATAAATGCATAGGTATTAGGCTTTTGACTCTTTCGTCGCATGCTTATAGTCTAGCACCGGTTGCAGATTTTGGCTTACCCGGCCTAGACAAAGGCGACCTTTTTGCCCAAGGCTTTGGCGATTCGACACATGGTGTTGTAGGTTGGCATGGCACCACCGTTTTCGAGACGGGCAATGGCCGACTGTTTCATGCCGGCTTTTTTTGCAAGCTTGGCTTGGGTAATGCCCTGGCTGAGCCTGGCGTGTGCAAGCTGGTGGGCAAAGAGCATTTTCTGCTCGTACTCTTTGCAGGCTTTTGCAAATTGCGGATCCTTAAGCCACTGGTGTTTAGGGTCACTCCAGCTCGGTAGATCGTTAATATTCACTTTATCCATAATATTTGAATTATAACTAACTCGTTATAATGAAGTCAAGCTCCTCTACATAGCGTTTTACTTCCCAGTTCACTGGCAGCGAGTCTATTGGGCTATGCCGCTGAACGCGAAATCTATATTGCCCAGCGTGGCACCAGTGCCGCTGACAGCATCAGCCGCCATCGATACTTTGAGGGTAAACTGGGAAGTGTTGCCCACGAACAACTGTGCCGGGGCGGTGATGGCGGTGCCGGCACCGGCGCCGGCTGTCATCAGCGCGTCCAGACTGAAGGTCTGTGCCACGCCACCGGAAACCGGCGTTAGAATGACCGAAACTTTAGACAGGTCAATATTGCCAGTGATGGTTGGCGTGGTAGTGACTGCAATTTTAAGAGCCAGCGGCGTGCCGCCGATATTCTTCAGCCAGAAACTGTAACCGCTCTGCGGTACGGCCGCGCCGCCCGGTACGACATTGGAAAAATTAAAACCGGTTTGAGCCGTTTGGTAGGTCGTGCCGTCGGTGCTGATTTGCAGATTTGCAGTGGCTGTTTCTATAGTGTTGCCGGTTAATTTATCTTGCTGGCTTTGTAAGATGGCGAAGGCGGCACTGCCCATTAGGCTGATAGTAAGCAGTGTAGCCAAGGCTAGCTGCCAGCCTGGCTGCCGCCTTGATGATTTACATTTGTACATGCGATCTCCTGAAATTAGTCAGTTCAGCATGCAACACATGAAAACAGGCGTCAAAAGTTTAGGGCTCGATTTAATGATTATTTAATTAAACGGCGTGGTTAGCGATGATGGCCAAGATGTCGGATCCGTAGGACTCGACTTTTTTACTGCCAAAACCGGGCAGTGCCAGCAGCTGTTGAGGAGTGGCCGGCTTGGCGCTGGCCACGGCTTGCAAGCCGGCGTTGTGGGCGATCATATAGGCGGCGACACCGTCGGACTGGGCACGCTGAAGGCGCCAGCTTTTGAGGTCTTCGAACAGGTCTTCGTCGAGTTCGAAGACGGCGGCCTTAACCGGCTGTTCCTCGCCGATATCATCGGTGTTGGCGGCCAGGTGGACTGACTCACGGCGCAGTTCCTCATCAAATTCGTGGATTTGGGGATGCATAACAAAGGCCATGCTGTTCAGGCCTTTCAGGTATAAGCCGTCCAGGCTACGGACTCGCGACAGCGCCACATAACCCATGCCCGGCGTGAAGGCCCGGCTGAGGTCGATCTCGGCAGAGTCCAGGCTCATGCCCTGGCTCTTGTGGATGGTAATCGCCCAGGCCAGCCGCAGTGGCAATTGGGTGATTTCTGCCCGGATCTTACCGTCTTCGGACAGACTCCAGGTGTTGGGCTCCACCCTTATTTTGCGGCCGTTAATAAGCTGAACCACCGGCACGTCATATTCAAAATCGATCACCCTGCCCCGGCTGCCGTTGACATAACCCTCCCCAAAATTGTTGGCAACGAACATCACCTCGGCACCGGTTTTGAGCAGTAGCGTTTCCGGCACCAGCAGGCTCTTGGCCAGCTGTTCCAGCTTGGCCTTACTGCCCTTGGTTTGCCTGCCAAACTGCTGGAGACTGCCCGGCAGTGCTTTGAGGTGGCGGTCGTTGATGCTGTCGACATCGACGTTATGTGAATACAGCCGGGTGATGGTTGTGGCCTCGTCGGGCTGTATCTGCAGGCGGTCTTTGATGACCTCAAAATGGTCGTCGCTAACTTCGGCACTGCGCATGGCCTCCAGGAATCCCAGCAAAGCATCATTGCCGGCTTGGCGGTGCTGTTCGGTCAGGTAGCAAATCTGCAGATCCAGCTCGGCCCAGGACTGGGACATATGGGCAAAGTCGACAATTTGCGAGCCACGAGTAATCGGTGGCAGTTGGAATAAGTCGCCCACCAGAATCACCTGCATGCCGCCAAACGGCGCCTCGGATGACCTCAGCAGTTTGGCCATTTGGTTGACCATGTCGAGCCGCTGGCCGTGCAACATGGAAACTTCGTCGATCACCAGCACGTCAGTAGCATTGTAGCGTTTGAGCAGGCGGTCACTGCCGCCCAGACGCTTTAAGTCCTCGGGCAGTAACTCATCCAGAATACCCAGGCCGGACCAGGAATGGATGGTGGTGCCGCCCAAGTGACTGGCGGCAATGCCGGTGCTGGCCGTAACCGCCACCCGCTTGCCTGCCCGCTCGGCACGCTGAATAAAACGGTTCAAAACATAGGTTTTGCCCGCTCCCGGCGCACCCGTCAAAAAGACATTTGCGCCGCTCATCATAACCGATAGTGCTTGTGCCTGCCTCATGTAGACTACGATTGTACCACCCGAGCCCACCCTACCCCAAAACGCCCAAAAGATTTAACAATAATTTAACTTTATGGCGTACACTAGCTTCTATGAAAATCATCGGCATCGCCGGCGGCTCCGGCTCAGGCAAATCAAGCGTCAGCTACGCTCTTGTTGACTCCAACCCAGCCAACTTTGAAGTAATTAATCTTGATGATTTAGCAACAAATACTACCTAAATCTGGATCAAACCACTCGAGATTCCCGCAGAGATAAGGGCAAAGTCATAGACCAAGTTGACTACGAAACAAAGGTTCTGGCACCGATGTTCAAGCGATACATGGAACCGACCACGCAGAACACCGACGTCGTATTAGATGTTGCAAACCTGTCAGTTGAACAAATAGCCCAGAAGATACTAGAAGACCTGTAAACGGATCATCTATTGAACTTCTCGCACAGTAACTTTACGTCGTGATAATCATTCTCGTCGAGCTCGTAGCCGCTGTGAAACTTGACCATCCATTGCGGATCAATGCCTTTGACCTGGTGGTCACCGATTTTGCCGGTGCCGGTCAGATGCTCAGCAATATAAGCCACACCAAATATTGCCCTGCTCGTCGAGCTCGAAACTATGGATATCGACCTGCCGCCCGGCGTCATCGCCGAGTACGAAATTGCAATCCCGGGTATCGTCTCGGGGTATCGGCTTGTAGCCTCTTGCCGCTATTATCTCGCGGAGCTTGCCCACATCCTTATGTCGCAGAGCGATATCCAGATCGCTATGTTCCCTGGTCTGCTCACCAAGCAAAGCGTCGACGCCCCAGCCGTCATCGACCCAAACCTCGATGCCGTTGCTTTCAAAAAGCTCCAATAATTCTAAGACGTCTTCTTCGCTCATGCCTCAATAATAGCACTAGCCCAGGTTTAGCCAGACTATGCCGGCCACTACCAGCACCGCCCCAGCTCGCTTCACGGCGCCGATTCTTTCATGGTCGAGAACCGCTGCCCATGCGGAAGCCACCAGCGGGCCAATTGAAGATAAAACTGCGGGAATCACGATTCCAGTTGAATAATCAGAACCTATGTACAGGGTGATGCCTCCTAGAGCTCCCACCGTAGCCGTTAGCAGTACAAGCTTGCGGCTAAGCGTTCGCTTAATGGCGGCAACTGTTTTACGTCTGTGGGCGAGTAACAGCAAGGCCAATGCCATGATAAAAGAATAGATGTAGGCCACTACGACCAGTGATTGCCAAGAAATTTCCTGCGTAATAGGATTAAGCACAAAGAATGCTACGCCCCACGTGACAGCTGCCACGATTGCCAGCATCGTCTCGTAATGCAGCTCTTTGAGCGTGAGGTTCTGCGTATTCTTTTCATATGACAATACTGCAGCACCTAAGATAATGATGCCCATTGCACCGAACTGCACGTACGAAAAGATCTGGTTGAGAAATACCACTGAAAGCACGATCGTTACCAAGGCATAGGAGTTAGCGAGGGGCACGATTATGCCAACTACTCCTGAGGAAAGCGCCTTCACAAACACTAAGTATGCCGCTGTGATGAGCGTGCTGCCTAAGACAATGCTACCTATTTGATGAAGAGTGGGTATGGCGATGCCTGAAAAGCCAATTACTAAACCTGCCAGCAACAGATCAACCACCGAAATTGCAAAATTGATTTCTATAGGACTGAACTTTTTGGCACTTCGTGCGGACAGATAATCACCCGTGCCCCAGAATAAAGCGGTTAGCAATCCCGCGATTGTAGCTACTAGTAGAGGATTCATCGTCGATTCAGTTTAGTTTGCTTGGTAGGTTTGCTATGGCAACGCGCGTTTGTTTGGTAGTGTCACGGTCGCGGACGGTGACGGTGTCGTCTTCCAGGGTGCCGAAGTCGATGACTACGCAGTACGGGGTGCCGATTTCGTCTTGGCGGCGGTAGCGTTTACCGATGTTGCCGTTGTCGTCCCACATGACGTTGCCGAATTCTTTTTTGAGCGCGTCGTAGACTTCACGGGCTTTCTTGGCCAGTTCGGGCTTGTTCTTTAATAGCGGTGACACGGCGACACGATATGGAGCCAGGTCAGGTTTGAGTTTAAGGACAACGCGGGTTTCACCGTTGATTTCTTCTTCGTGGTAGGCGTCTGTCAGCACGGCCATCAGCATGCGGCCTACGCCAACGGATGATTCGATAACATACGGCGTGAAGCGTTCCTGGCTTTGATCGTCAAAATATTGCAGGTCTTTGCCGCTGGCCTTTTGATGGGCACCTAGGTCGTAATCGGTGCGGTTATGCGTGCCCCATAGTTCCTTGAAGCCCTGCGGAAACTTGAAGTAAATATCGTGGGCGGCGGCGGCATAGTGGGCGCGTTCTTTGGCATCGTGCTCGTGCCACTCCAGGTTTTTTTCATCAATGCCGAGTCGCTCAGTCAAGAACTTCCAGGCAAAATCACGCCATTCCTCATATGTCTTTTCCTGCTCTGCCGGTCGGATAAAATATTGCATTTCCATCTGTTCCAGCTCGCGGACGCGGAAGATAAAGTCACGGGGGCTGATCTCGTTGCGGAAGGCTTTGCCGATCTGGGCGACACCGAACGGCAGTTTGGCGCGCATGGTTTCGCGAACGTTTTCATAATTGGTAAACATCGGGCCAGCGGTTTCCGGGCGCAGGTAGGCCGTGCTCTCGCTGTCTTCAACCGGGCCGACGTAGGTCTTCATCATCATATTAAAGACTCTTGGTTCGCTGAGCGGATTGCCGTCGGGGGATTTTTTATCTTTTAGCAGCTTGGTTAGTTCTTTTAGGTCGTTGCTGTCTACTCCCGCCAGGTGGTCGGCACGGTAGCGTTTGTGCGTAACGGTATCTTCGACCAACGGATCGGTGAAGCCGCCGACGTGGCCACTGGCTTCCCACAGTTTTGGATTCTGGATAATCGCGCTGTCGACACCGAAAATATTGTCGTGCTCGCGCACCATGGCCTTCCACCATTCCTGTTTCAGATTGTTTACGAGTTCGACGCCGAGCGGACCGTAATCATAAAAACCGGCCAAGCCGCCGTAAATCTCGCTGGCCTGGAACACAAAGCCGCGGCGTTTGGCCAGGCTAACGATGTCTTCTAGTTTTACTTGGCTCATTGTTGATAATTATACCTTAAGGTGTGGGTTCCTATATGTCTTTTTTGGGTACTGCTTAAAGTGGTGTATAAAGTGTATCACTTTATACAGGTGGTGATTTAGACCCTAAGGTGGTTGTGCATCATGGTCATTATCAGCGGTGCGCATTCATTAATCAGCTTGCCGACGCCTTGCACCCGGCCGATTGAGGCCGGTGAGTGCGAGCTGAATAATAGCCGCAGGACTTTGATGTCGTCGGCCGTGAAATTGCCGGCGGGGTGCGGCATGAAGGCCATGTTTTCGAAGTCGAAGTTGTATTTGGCGGTGGTGGTTAGGGGTTGGTCGTCGCTGTCGGTTTTGAGGTTGGGGCTGTGGCCAGCCTGCTTGAGCAGGCGGCATTGGAACCAGGCACGAATCAGCTCCGGGTCTATGGTCGGGTCATTCAAAGCCTGGAAGGCTTCGTTTAACAGTGTGAAGTACTCGGCTTCGGGATTGTCTTCGGTGACCCGGTTGGCCAGCTTGATGAGTTCGTAGCCCAGCTGGACGCGGTCGATATCTTTAACAATCTCTCTGTAGTACTTGTTGAGGCGGGCGGATATAAGGGTGCCGATTTCGCCCTTGCCTTTTATGTAGGTCAGGTCGCTGACGCTGAACAGCTCGATGCCGCCGGCCATTTTGCTCTTCATGCGGCGGACGCCGCGCACCATCAGGCGCAGTTTGCCCTGCTCAGGCGTGAGCAGAGTGACGATGCGGTCGGCTTCGCCATAGTCGGTACGGCTGAGGACTATGCCCTGCGTAACTAACTGTTTCACGCCTTTACCGCGAGTTGCTGGTTGACCGTTTTGACCAGTTTATCAAGCGAAGTCTGCGGTTTGTACAGATAGGCCACGACGCCGAGTTCTTTATTCAGCAGATCCCAACTATCGGCGAATTCGGTGACCGGCACATGGCTCTGCACCACAACCGGAATCTTCTGCCACTCCGGGTATGAACGAAATTCATATAGGAATTCGATGCCGGAGTGGCTGGTTAGCTGAAGTTCTAACACCACCAGATCGGGCTTAGTCTGATCGGCTACCATGATAGCCGCCTGGGCGCCGACGCAAACGCCCACGCTGTGCCCGGCCATGGCCAGAGCTTGCAGATAGGTATCGGCCAGCAGGCGGTCGGGTTCGATCAGCAGAATATCGGCCATGTCTAAACCAGATGTAGTTGGTTATTGGGCTGGAGGACGGTGCCCAGGCCGTAGAGTCGGTGGTGGCGCGAGGCTACCAGGTGCAAGTCCATGGCTTTGAGGATGGTATCGGCCACAAAGACGCCTGCTCCGCTGGTGTGGCTGAGGTTCACAAGCGGTTGTCGACTGCGGCGCTGTAGGCGGCGGCCGCTCTGCAGGGCTTGACTGCTGAGCTGTTTGGTGTCGGCGTAAAGGCCGGCCACAATGCCGTAGCGACTGCGGTGGGTGGCCAGCTGGAGCTTGAGTTGTGGGCTGTCCTGGGCCGGCAGGCCCTCTATAAGAGCGGCACCCAGACTAACCAGAGCGGCTTCCAGCCCTTGGCGGTGCGCCAGCACTGGGCCAAAGCGGCCGGCAATGTTCAATTCCAGTTCTACGCCGTAGTTTTTGGCCAGCGCATCGAGCTGTTGGCCGGTGTTATAAAGCACCGAGGAGACGGATACCGATTCCAGCGCCAAGTGTTCAGGATCCAAAGCCAGTCGCACGCCCAAGGCATAATTATCAAGTAAACGCAGGGCGCCATCGGCTGTCTCCTGGATCAAACGCAGGTCGGTTTGGCCGGTTAAACGCCCCTGCTCTGCTTGCCGCGCAATCTGTAATAATGGCAGTTTGAGTTCTTCGGCCACGCCGAGCAGTAGCTGTTGTGACAAAATCGGGGACCCACCCTCATTACGCGCCATCACCCAGGGTTACCCTCACTTCCTTGTAGGCTTAGTATAGCCCAAACGGGCGGCTACGGCGAGAAGCTGAAGTTGGGTAGGATGTTCTTGTTGAAATCGTCGAGATATTGGCTGCCCTCGGTCCAGATTTGCAGAGTTTGCGAGCGCAGAGGCAGAACTACCATGGTTACATTCTTTTGATCGGTAATTTCGCCGGTGGCCAGCAGACCGACCACTTTGGGTAGTTTTGGCAGGGCGTAGGCCGAGGTAGTCAGCTTGCCGCTCTGTACCTGGCCGGCAAAGGCCTGGACGACTTGGGCATAGGTTTGGCTAAGGACTTTGACGCGCAGGGCGAAGACCGAGTTCTGATCATTAATGGCCGGTACAACGCCGGGGGCAAAATAGCCATCCATCGCACCGCTACCACTGCCGGTGGAATCGATATAACCGCTCCAGGTTTTGGGGAAGTTGATGATCAGACTGCCCAGAGCCTCCGAGCCATTGTAGGTTTTGAGAGGATTCTTGGCGTCTTCGGCGAATTGCAGGTCTTTGGCAGAGCTTTCTTTCTGCTTGGCCACTTCGGCGGCGGCAGCCGACTTTTTGTCGGAGTTATTCTTGTAATCCTGACGGCCGGTGATGGCCCAGGCGGCTATCCCTATTGTTCCAAGCAGTAATACGATCGTTAATATCAGCGACACAACGACGCCGTTGACTGCCCCATCCTGATTATGTTTGATCATAGCCTCAATCTTACCCCAGTTGCCGGTAGGTGTAAAGCTGTACGCCGGCTTTTTCGGCTTCGACCGGCTTGTCGACTATTGTAAAGGCAAAACTCACAAGCTTGACCGGTTTGAATGGATATTGTATAACTTTTTTATTCAATTTCGCCATGTAGCGTGGCAATAAAAAAGTAAAGATCGCCTGCGCCTCGAGCCAGGGTTTTTGCCAGAAATCACCCCATATAATTTGCACCTGATGGCGATAACGCCGGGTTCTGAGCCAGGCGACGGCGGCTAGCAATGGATTAAGCTCGTAGCCCACAACCCTGATGCCCTGCTTGGCGGCCGCCAGCACGACTTTGCCGTCGCCACAACCCAGTTCTAACAGCGTGTCACCGGGTTTGAGAGCCGCCAGCTCCAGAGCCGCCGCCACCTGGGGCTTTAAGGTTGGCAAATAGGGCGCGCCAAACAGTAAAACACCGGCGAAACAGACGACCAGAATGGCTACCACTATGGTCAGGAAGATCATTTTTGGGCTTTATTAAAGCTGGCTTTGATCTCTTTGACCTGGTTTTCGGCTGTTTTGAGGTACTTTTCGAGGGCAGTAACCAGTTCCAGGCCGCGGCGGTAGTGTTCCAGGGCTACGTCGACATCCAGGTCTTCGCGCTGTAACTCATTCATAATGCCGTCGAGCTCGGCTTTGAGGCTTTCGTATGTGGATGCAGGCTTGGTCATGATTTAATCCCTTCCGTGCCTTTTACGGTGGCTGTAAAGCTGCCGTCGGCCAGTTGTACGTCCACTATACCACCCGCCCCCAGGGCGCCGGCCCGGCGGACTGCCCGGCCTTGACTGCGTACAATGGCGTAACCGCGGCGTAATATTGAGGCCGGATTCAGGGCTTCCAACAAAGTTATCTGGCTATTTATGCCTGCTTTGGCCTGTTCCAGCAGCTGCAACACTGTACGGCTCATAGCCTCGGTTTGCTGCTCCAGGCCGCCCCGGGCAGTTTGGATATGGTAACGACCAGCCTGCTCAAGTTGCCCGGCGGTTGCCCGCAGTGCCGCCAACACCTCTGTTCTATCCGGCACCAGCAGTTCGGCGGCATTACTGGGGGTACTAGCGCGTTGGTCGGCGGCCAGTTCGGCTAAGGACAGGTCGATTTCATGGCCGATGGCCACCAACGTCGGTACACGGCTGGCGGCTACGGCACGCGTGACCTGCTCGCTACTAAAGGCCGCCAGATCCTCGGCACTGCCGCCACCCCTGATGATAATCAGCGTTTCGGGCGGCTGGGGCCGGCCGTTGAACTGCTCGATAGCCGCCGTGATCTGAGCCGGAGCAACTTCGCCCTGCACCTGCACGTCAATCAATTCCACCTCCAGGCCGCGCCAGCGAACATCCAGAATCTTTATAAAGTCGGCGTAGGCCGCCGATTGCTTAGAGGTAATCAGCCCTATCCGAGCCGGTGGATACGGCAGGCTCCGCTTGCGGGCTTCATCAAACAAGCCCTCGGCGGTTAGTTTGGCCTGTAACAGCTGGGCGGCGCGCTTAATCGTCCCCTCGCCCACCGGCTGGATGGTCTGAACATTGACACTGAAACCGTATAAATTATGCAGTTTGGGCAAGCCGCGGACTTTGAGCATCATGCCGTCTTCCAGCGGTCCGGGCAGTTGGTAAACCGTGCCAAAGAACTTTACGCTGGAGAACTCGTCCTTGAGGTCAAAATAGACCCAGCGGTTTTTACTGACCCGCAAATTGGCCAGCTCGCCGACAATAACCACGCCCGAATAGGCATATTCCAGCGCCTGGTTGAGCAGAGCCACAAAGTCGCTGACACTCAGTTCAACCGCCGGCGCCTCAGTCGCCATCGAGCACTCCCGGCACTTGCTGTTTGTTCTGGCGCAGGGTCTGCAAATACAGATAATACCCCGGCGGAATCTGAATCAGAGTGTTAACGATGCGATACATAACAATTACCGGCAGACTGATGCGGGCCGGCACGCCGGTGCTGGCCAGCACGGCTGTCATCAAGGCCTCGTAGATGCCGATGCCGCCTGGCAATACCGAGATCAGGCCGGCAAAATTAGCAATCGCGTAGGCCAGAATCACTGAGCCGATATTAACCAGATGGCCGAAGGCCAGAAAGACCACATAAATCGCCATGACTTCGGTGACATTGGCCAACAAGGCATACAAAAACGGTTTGCCTAGCTGGCGATAACTCTTTTTAATCTCGATGTAATTTTCATGAAAATCATCAATTATCTGGTGAGCGCGGCCGATATTAAAGGTTTCCGGGTGTTTGGGTCGCACCAGCTGGATCACCCGGTTCAGCGCCTTGGCAGAATTGGTAAAGAAGTTATTGATCCGACTCTTGCTCTCCACAACGTAAAAGAAGCCAATGGTGCCCACTAACAGCAATGTGGACAGCGATCCGGCCACCAGAATAACCAGATTGTTCACCCGCCCCATCACCGCCAGAGCCAGCAATCCAAACACAATCAACAGTTCAAACGACAGGAACGTCAGCGCCAGTTTCATAAAATGCACCAGCGTGGCCTTACTGCCGGTGAGCCGCTCGCCATCACGTAGCCGCAGGCTGAAATATGACAGCCCGGTTACGCCGCCACTCGGGAAGACATGATTGACGAAATTCAGCTCCAAAGAGGCTTTATAGAGGTACTTATACTCAAGTTTGTTGCCGACGATACCGAACAGCTGCTGGTACAGCCGCGCCTGGGCATGATAATTTAGTGCCTCAACCGGGATAATCAGCAGCAGCGCCCAAGCATGTACCCTAAACAAATTGCCAAAAGTATCGGCCAGCTGATGCCGAATAGCAAAGACCAGCACTACCAGCGCGGCCAGCGTTACCAGATTCAGAATCAACTTCCACCGCCGCTTCAACCAGCCGTCTTTACTCATTGCCCCTATTATACCCGACAGGTTACACTGATAGATATGCAGAGTTTATTAGTTTTGGGGCGGCAGCCGGCGCTTGGCTTGGCAGAGCTGGAGAGCCTGTATGGTGCCGACAAGCTGAAGGCCGTTGGCAAACACGCCGCGATTGTCGATGTTGACCCCTGTATGCTGGCCTTTGACCGGCTGGGCGGCAGTGTTAAGTTTTGCCGCTTGCTGACGACTCTTGATACGACTGATTGGCGAAAAATTGAGAAGTTTTTGCTGGAAGTTTCGCCGGAACACAGTCAAAAGATGCCGGAAGGCAAAATGCAACTCGGGCTGAGCCTGTACGGCTTTAATGAGAATCTGAAACGGATCGAAGCCACTGGTTTGAACCTAAAGAAAGCCATCCGCGCCACCGGCCGCTCGGTGCGGCTGATACCGAATAAAGCCGCCGAACTCAACGCCGCCCAGGTCATCCACAACAAACTGACCGGACCGACCGGCTGGGAACTGGTTTTTATCCGCGACGGCGATAAAACGGTGATTGCCCAGACGGTTAAAGTTCAGGATATCGAGGCCTATACCCGCCGTGACCGCGAACGTCCCAAACGCGACGCCAAAGTCGGAATGCTACCTCCTAAACTGGCTCAGGTGATTGTTAATCTTGGCGCCGGCAAACTGCCCGGGGACAAACTGGAATCGATCTGCGACATTCCGGCCGGACAGCCGATTCCTCGCAAGTTGCTAGGCCAGACAGTGCTGGATCCCTTCTGCGGCACCGGAGTATTGCTGCAGGAAGCCCTGCTGATGGGTTATGACATCGTGGGCACAGATCTGGAATCGCGCATGATTGACTACAGTAAGGTCAATCTGGAGTGGCTGGGCGAGCTGTATGATTTGCCAGCTCAGGATTATCCGCTGGCAGTGGCCGACGCCACCGCTTATGACTGGCGCCAGACGCCCTTCGACTTTGTGGCCGCCGAGGCCTACCTTGGCCGACCCTTCACTGCCCGACCCGACCCACAAACTTTAGCGCAGACCATTGCCGACTGTAATTTAATTATTAAGAAGTTCTTAAATAACCTTGGCGGCCAGATTGAATTCGGCACCCGTTTAAGCCTGGCTGTTCCCGCCTGGCAGGTCAGAAACGGCGAGTTCAAGTATCTGCCCCTGATTGACTCCTTAAGCGATTTGGGCTATAATCGGGTAATATTCGAGCGTGTTCAGGACAAAGATTTGCTCTACTATCGAGAAGACCAAATCGTTGCCCGACAGCTCCTAGTAATCACAAGGAAGTAACATGGCACATGTAAAAGCTGGCGGTACAGCCAAAAACGTTCACGATAGTCCCGGCCAGCGCCTAGGCGTTAAGCTGTTTGGCGGCCAAAAGGTCAAAGTCGGTCAGGTTATCGTTCGCCAAATCGGCCTCACCAAGCGCGCCGGCAAAGGCACCAAGCTCAGCCGCAACTTTACCATTCACGCTGCCCGCGACGGCGTAGTTAACTTCCAAACCCGCCGGGTTCGTACTTTTAGCGGCCGCTCAGTCGCCCGCACCGAAGTCACTGTCGAATAATTAAAGCTGTTCTTGATGAATGGCGTTGTGCTGAGCCATCAGGGCATCCTGGGATTGCACGGTGTTATGCAAGCCGATAGCGCTCTGAACACCGCCAATGATTTTAAGCGCTACGCCAGGTGCCTCTAAGGCAACCGCTACCCCGCTCATGTAAAGCGCATTCGCCCCTACATAACGCCTAAATGTTTGGCGATAGTTTTCATCTTCTTGGCTAATAATGGATTCGCCTATATTTCGCTTAAGGCGAGCAAAAGGATGAGTTTTGTCGGCGTTTTCCTCGGCTAAACGACGTCCAAGAGCTGAGATACGAGCACGCAAGCCGCTTTGTTCGGGCTGGGTTTCTGGCATTGATGCCTGAAGATCTTCGAGTTTGATTTCAATCATAACACTAATATAGCATAAGCGGCTTTGAATGTGCTAGTGTTGATACAAGTGTCCTATATGTTTAGTGGGTCGACCCTGGCCTACGTTTATGGGCCGAGGTGGTGGCGGATGCGTTCGATGACGTCGGCGATGACGACTTGGGATTTGACGAGGTAGTCGTCTGCTCCGAGGGATTGAGCGCGTTCTTTATCGCTCTCCTGGCTGAGAGCGGTGAGCATAATAATTTTGAGATTGGCGGTTTCTGGCGTGTTGCGCAAAATATCGAGCACATCAAAGCCGCTGACTTTGGGCATCATAACATCCAGGACGACTAGGTCGGGATGATAGCTGAGCGCGGTGGCCAGGGCTTCTTCGCCATTGGCCGTGCGGCGAACCTCAAAACCCTCGGACTGGAGGCGGGTTACATAAACATTGGCCAGCGAGTCGTCGTCTTCAACCAGTAAAATACGTTTGGGATGGCCGGCAGGTGCCGGCGGTGTCGGGTTCGGATCCATGAAGCTTATGGTAGCCCAGATATGGGCAAATGGCAACTTATAGGAGGGCTTTGATGAAACCGTCGAACATGGGGTGTGGGCGGTTTGGGCGGCTCTTGAATTCAGGGTGGAATTGGCTGGCTAGCAGGAATGGATGGTCGACGCCTTCGATGACTTCTACCAGATTATTCTCGGGATTAATACCAGTAGCCTTGATGCCCCATGCTTCGAATTGGTCGCGGTAATGATTATTACACTCGCCGCGGTGGCGGTGGCGTTCAACAATCTTGGTGGTGCCGTAGGTTTTAGCGGCCAGACTACCCTTTTCCAGCTGGCAGTTGTAGTCGCCCAGGCGCATGGTGCCGCCGGTCATGTGCTTGTCGACTTGGTCGGCCATGGTGGTGATTACCAGGTTTTTGGTGTCGGGGTCGAGTTCGAAAGTATTGGCGTCTACCAGACCGGCGTTACGAGCAGCGGCAATAACAGCCATCTGTAAACCGAGGCACAGACCCAGGTATGGCAACTTGGTTTTGAGCGAATACTGGGCGGCTTTGATCTTGCCTTCCAGACCGCGCTGGCCGAAGCCACCGGGCACGACAATGCCGTCGTAACCTTTTAGCTCAGGCTCGATATTGGTACCCGGCTCGTCAAATTTGGAAGCGTCGATCCAGGTGATGTCGACACCGCAATCGTTGCGCCAGGCGGCGGCTTTGAGCGCTTCGAAGACTGACATGTAGGTGTCGGTGTTGTCCATGTACTTGGCCACAAAGCCGACTTTGAGTTTGCGGTCGTGTTTGGCGGTGGCCAGTTTGACTACTTCGCGCCAGTCTTTCAGGTCGGGCTTCTTCACTTTGAGATTAAGATGATCGGCGATAACGTCGGCGATGCCGGTGTCTTCCAGGGTCAGCGGTACTTCGTAGATGGTCTCGGCATTGGGCAGTGGCGCAATCGCTTCTACCGGCACGCCGCTGAACAGACTGAGCTTGCTGATGACGGCCTCGCTGGCCGGCCTCTCACTGCGGGCTACCAGGATGTCGGGCGCGATGCCCAGGCCACGCAGTTCGCGAACCGAGTTCTGCGCCGGCTTGGTTTTGGTTTCGTTGCTGGCACCCAGGTATGGCAGGTAGACAACGTGGACGTAGGCGCAGTTTTGCAGGCCAACTTTGAGCCCCATTTCGCGGATGGCCTCGATAAACGATAGGGATTCGTAATCGCCGACAGTGCCGCCGATTTCAACAATGTGCACGTCGTAGCCGGCGCCGGCATTGGCAATCCAATCCTGAATCGCCCCTGTTACGTGCGGGATAATCTGAACGTCGTCACCCTCGAATTTGCCGGCTCGTTCATCCTGGATAAGTTTGAGCAATACGCGGCCGCTCATCAGTGAGCTGGCGCTGGTCATTTCTTCGTCTACAAAACGTTCGTAGTGGCCAAGATCGAGGTCAGTTTCAGCACCGTCTTTAGT
Organism: Candidatus Saccharibacteria bacterium CG_4_10_14_0_2_um_filter_52_9; assembly: GCA_002792275.1. Classification (GTDB taxonomy): domain Bacteria; phylum Patescibacteriota; class Saccharimonadia; order Saccharimonadales; family UBA4665; genus UBA5150. Next base: position 15,833 of record PFOA01000081.1, read on the forward strand.
AACAAAACATTCGCCGTGCTCGCGGGGATTGAGCAAACCGGCGTCAACGTTCAGATACGGATCACATTTTTGGAGGTTAACTTTGAGGCCGCGGGCTTTGAGGAGGTTGCCAATCGAGGCGGCGGTGATACCCTTTCCTAATCCGGAAAGCACGCCTCCTGTTACAAACACATATTTAGTCGCTTTGGCAGCCACTGTTCTAACCTCAATTCTTAATCTCTTATGCTACCCTATTTGACCCCTGCTGGCAAATTATTGTTTGGCGGCCAGGTAGGCTTGGGCGGCCTGGAGCTGGGTGTCGGTGCCGGCTTTGGCGTCAGCGTCGCTGATTTTGACTATTTTGTCGGGGGTGACGCCTTTGTGGTTAATGTTCTGGCCGTTGGGGCGGTACCAGCTGGCGACGGTGACCTTGAGTTGGGAGCCGTCACCGAAGTTAATCAGCTGCTGAACAACACCCTTGCCGTAGCTTTTTTCGCCTATCAGGTAGGCCTGGTTGTTGTCGTGCAAGGCGCCGGCCATGATTTCGGAGGCGCTGGCACTGCCGCCGTCAATCAATACAACCGTCGGGATGCCGGTCAGAATGTTACCGCCCACGGAAGTACTGCTATCAGTTGTCCGGTTGCCCTGTTTTTCGTCGAGAACTTTCTGGCCTGGCGGTAACCACAGGCTGGAAACTTTAATAGCGGCATCCAGCAGGCCACCCGGGTCATTACGCATATCCAGGATGATGCCTTTTACGTTCTGACTCTTGAACTGCTCGGCGGCTTTTTGAGCCAGGCCAACGGTGTCCGGCGAAAATGAGGTGATTTGCAGGTAGCCTATATTGCCATCGAGCGTTTTACTCTTAACGCTGGGCAGATTAATGTCCTGGCGGGTGATGTTGAAGTCAAGTGACTGTTTATGGTCGCGCACAATTTGTAATTTAACCTGGGTGTTCTTGGGGCCGCGGATTTTGCTGACGGCTTCGTCGACCGACATACCGCTGGTAGTGGTGCCGTTAATGGAGGCAATGATGTCTTTGGGTTTAAGGCCAGCCTTAGCGGCCGGCAGGTCGTCTATGGGGGCGATGACTTCCAGGTTGCCGTCGGCATCCTGCCCGAGCTGGGCGCCGATGCCGCTGAAAGAATTATTCAGCTGGTCGCTGAAGTCTTTGGCTTCTTTAGGCGTAAAATAAACCGTGTAGGGATCTTTGGTAGCCGTGGCCAGGCCGTGCTTCAGGCCATCCTGGAGTTGTTGGGCACTGAGCTTTCCATCGTAATTGTCTTTTATAGATCGATAGAGCTGGTCGACTCCGGTGTAATCAAGTCGATTAGGCAAGCTACCGTTTACTGATGAATGGCGCTGAAGATCAATCCGGCCATTGCCGACATTCACTCCGGCCAGGAAAATAGCTGCAATCAGTAGTAGATTGGCTGTGCGGCGTGCCCAACGGCGGCCTTTACCCTTTGTTTTTAATCCCATTGCCACCAAGTATAGCAAATATTGGTGCCTTCGTTTTGACTACTGTATAAAGTGATACACTTTATACACCTGTTAGGTACACTTTGTGTATCACCTTATCAACCCTGCGAAACGCAGGGTTGGGACGGCGACCAAAAAGCGCAAAAAATAGTCCTAGAAGTGGATGAAACGTAATCCACCCGGACTGATTGTATTAGTGGAGTAACGGCCGCTGAAATCGGTATTGTACTGGCTGATATTTATGGTGCCGTTAGAGTTGACGCTTTCGACGTACATAGAATGCCCCCAGCCACCGGAATTGCTTATAGCAACGTCGCCAGCCTGTGGGTTGTCATCAACCGGTATGCCAGCATTCTGAGCATTGTTGCCGGGTCGCCCGGTCCAGGGCCGTTCAAATGCCCATTGCCAAGCATCACCAACACCGCCCCAATACGGCATGTAGCGGCCGGAAGCGGCGACGCGGAAGGCGGTGTAACTGACGCATTCGCGGTTATACATACCCCAGTTATCTAGAACTGAATCCTTGTCTATTTCGCACCACTTGGCTGGATAGCCCCCACCACATGCAGCGCCGTTGCCGGCGCCGCCGATGAAGCGGGAGTTGGCGGCAATCTGCTGACGCCGCAGTTCGGCAATCGCACCGGAGTTGACCGAAATTTGCTGATTATAAGCCACCTGCTGGCCTTCATTATAGGCCAATAATTGCTGTTGTTGATACTGGGCGGCGCCAAGCTGGTCATTCTGTTGCTTTTGTGAATTGACCAGTACGTCGAGGTCGGCTTTCTGTTTCTGTAGCTGGGCTTGTAAGGCCGCTATTTGTTTGATGCCGATGTCGATTTTGTTTTGCACGGTGGTGCGATACTCTTCACGGTCGACATAATCACTGAGGTTTTTGCTGGTCGCCAGCTCCTCGATAGTGCTGAGCTGGCCATCAATGTACATCGTCTTGATGTCTTCACCCAAGAATTTCTTTTGCTGGTCGATCTTGGCCTGGGCTTCGTTAATTTGTTGCTGTAGGCTGGCCTGCTGAGCCAGGTTGGCGTTAAGGGCGGCCTGCAAGGCGCTGATCTGGGCTTGTAGCTGATTGATAGCACCCTGGTAACTGCCCGCCTGATTAGCCAAGTTATTGACCAGGCTCTGGGCATCATTATTCTGGACTCTTAGGGCGTTGATCTGCTCATCAAACTGATCGGCGTGGGCAATCGATGCTCCGCCGGCTATGCCAAGCGCCGCCAGCACCAGGATGAAGGCGCGTACACGAATTAAAACCGTCTTTGAAAATTTTTGTTTGGGCATAGTTTTTGTTTGCTTTATGCGTGATCCAATTATACCATGTGACGTCAAATCCTACCCCCTCTTTGTGGTGCTAAATGCTGATTTAGACTTTGTGACTTACTTGGTTTTAAATTTGAGATATCGGTGGGTCGCTATAACAGAAGATGCCGTACCTATGATTATACCAATAGCAATTTGCAAGGTCAAAAGCTGGAAGAAATGAGCGTCAAAATACTGGCTGGCATAGTTGATGTCGAGCAGGCCTAGGGAGCTGGCCTGCAAGGCGTTACTGGAGGCCAGAAAGGCCGAGTTAATAATCAGGATTGAAAAGACCGCCGACAGCAGGCCATAAATAGCACTCTCTACCACGAACGGCCCGCGGATGTAGCCGGTGCCGGCCCCGAGCAGTCGCATAATCGTGATCTCATCGCGGCGGTTGAAGATGGCCATTTGGATAGTGTTAAAGATAATCAGGGCGCAGATGATGGCAAAAACAATCACCGTCACGACGCCGATTTTGCGCAAGACGTTGGTGGCGTGGGTAATATTATCAATGGCCTGTTTGCGGTCGCCATTATAAGACGGCGATCCCGGCGTCTGGAGCTTCGTGTTCTCCGGCGTAGTCAGGATGTCCTTGATGTGCTGGATTTCATTGAGGTCGCTGGGGTATATCTGGATGGTGGCCGGAATCGGATTACCGACTGTAGCCGCCGCGGTTATCAGATTCTGGTTGTTCTTGTTTTGGGCAATGTAGGCCTTGAGAGCGGCATCTTTATTAAGGTATTGAACCCGGTGAACGCTAGGCTGTTTTTTAAGCTGGGCCACTAATACTTTGGCCTGCGCCTCAGTGGTGGTGTCTTCCAGGTAGGCCGAAATGCTGATCTTATTGGTTATCTGGGCAATGGTGTTTTCGAAGGTGGCGTTGGTTATTAACGAGAACAGGATGATGGTCAGGGTCACCACCATGACGGCAATAGCGGCTACGGCCAGTGTTACATTGCGCATAAAATTGACAATGCCGGTGTGAATGATGCGCCACAGCGTTATCAGCCGTCGTTCCATAATCATACTAGTGCTTATACCCGGCGCTGGCGCGGTCGCTGGTGACTTTTCCGCCCTGGATAACGACGACGCGGCGCTTTAATTTATCGACAATGTCCCGGTTGTGGGTGGTGAGCAGAACGGTGGTACCGTAACGATTAATCTTTTCCAGCACCTTTATGACGTCCCAGGCGTGCTTGGGGTCGAGGTTACCGGTGGGCTCGTCGGCAATCAGAATCCGCGGCTGGCGGACGATGGCTCGGGCAATCGCCACCCGCTGGCGTTCGCCGCCGGATAGCTGGCGCGGCATGCGGTCTTCTTTGCCCTTCAGGTTGACGATGTTCAGCACTTTGGGCACAGTGTGGCGGATCTCGCGGTTGCTGACACCGACAATCTCCAGGGCAAAGGCCACGTTCTCATATACCGTTTTATTGGGCAGCAGTTTGAAATCCTGAAAGACAACGCCGATCTTGCGCCTGAGCAGTGGGATGTCTTTGTCTTTCAGCTTGTCGTAATCGATACTACCAATGATAATTTTGCCGCTGGTGGGGCGCTCCTCGCGGGTCAGCAATCTGAGAAGAGTTGTTTTGCCCGCCCCGCTCTGACCGATGACAATAACGAACTCTTTGGGTTCGACATGCAGACTGATACGGTCTAGCGCCGTCCCCTCGCTACGCACGTATTTTTTTGTCACCCTATCGAGTAGAATCATTACCTTGATTATACCATTACAATAACCACGGCAGCTGCCTGGCTTGTTTGTAAGACAGGTGCATGGCTCGGTAACTACTAGCATTCCGGCTATTAATAGATTTATTGATTTTACGTGACATGGTTTTATCAATCACCGGCAGTTGCCTCGGATAAAGGTTATGCCCCAAGAAGTGCACACCGTGCCGGGCTCGAATAATTACATCGTTCTTTTTATGAACTTTCAGAGAAAGTTTGTTAGACAACCACAGCGTCGCAATTTGCCTAGCCACTATGGCCGCCGGGCGATCCCGGAAGAACAGTACAAAATCGTCGCCATAGCGCACATAGGCCAGCGGTTTCAAAATGTGGCGGGCATAGCGGTCGAATTCGTTCAGATAGATGTTGGCGAAAATCTGGCTGGTCAAATTACCAATCGGGATACCCTGACTGACTGACTGACTGACTGACTGACTGACTGACTGACTGACTGACTGACTGACTGACTGACTGACTGCATTTTCATAGCTGTCAATCACCTTGTCAAGCAAGTCCCGAGCCGGTGGATCTGAAACGATACGCTGCAAGCAACTCTTCAATACCTGGTGATCAATGTGATCGAAAAACTTAGACACATCAGCCCGCCACAGCCACGCGCCGGAGTAATCAGTCATCAACCTACTAGTCCGTCGCAAAGCGGCGTGCAGACCCTTGCCTGGTCGGCAAGACCAGACATCAAAATCCAGACGCGGATCAACCAGCGGCACTAGGTAGTCATACATTAAGCGATGCACCACGCGATCACGCACATTGGCGACGGCTATATCCCGACGCTTCTTTTCGCTGACAATTTTGTGATCATATGAGCCGTGCCGGTACTGTCCGTTATTTAGATCAGCACACAGCCGCAATAAATTAGTTTCCAGCTCACTTTCAAAAGCCATAACTGCCCGGCTGGGTTGCTTGCCGCGCCGAAAAGCCCGCCAAGATCGCCAAAGGTTTGTTAGACTAAGGTCTATGGAAGAACTGCCGGTCATCGCTGTCATTTATGAAGTTTATAAGAAATTGGTTGAGCTGAACACGGTAATTGATAAAAAGTATCGGCACACGCTCGGCGAACCGGTTATTGTAGGTTGTGCCGAAGTATTGAAACAACTTGTCTTGGCCAAGCATGCGCCCAAACCGCTGAAGGCCAGCTATCTCATCCAGGCTGATGCCGAGGCCGAGCTAACGGCCATGAAATTGCGTGCCATTTTAGAGTTACACCTAGCTAACGAAACCAATGTTTTAAAAATACAGGCTCGCTTAAGCGAAGCTCGCCGGATGATCGGCGGCTGGCGCAAAAGCGTGCCTTAATTGCTGTAATCCTTTGCACTTCACCGCGAGGCGACCGTTGTTGTCATTCTCGGCATTCGAGTTGTTCAAGTTCGGCTGGCCATCGTTGTTGACGATAGAGTTCGGGACGCCAGACCAGCCCCCGAACCGCTATATTTCCATCACGGTCTTTTCTGCCAGTCACGCATGACTGGCTTCTTGTTTCTCATTCCGCAAACCGGAATCGTGATAGCAAACGTGGGGTGTAAAGGGTTCTTGATGTGTCGGCGACACGACCGCTCCGAGGCGGTAACATCACTGAGCCGACAAAATCACACGAGGCACCGATAGCTTTCGCCTTGGATTACTTACCTCTTGTTTTAGATTGTAGCAAAAGAAAAAGGCTTCAGGAAAGCGGCAAAGCCCAAAACTTTACCCCACCGCGAGGCGACCGTCGCTGCCAACCTCGGCAACCGAGTCGTTCAAGCGCGGCCGGCCATCGTAGAGGCGACGACAGAGTCCGGGACGCCAGACCAGCCCCCGAACCGCTTGGCGTCTAGATTGAAGTGACGGATATAGGTTTTGTAAAAGGCTTCGCTATCGCTCAAAGTATCGCCCGATGCCCGCAAAGTCTGCCAGTAGGTAACGGCTTCGAGTACACTTGGTACTTTCAGGCTTGGGTTAGCTTTTTGCATTTCCGCCAGTTTTGCCTGCTGTTTTACTACGGTGCCGGTCAGCGCTTCGTCAAACTTGCTTGGGATTAAGCTGAACATGACGTCATTCCCATTTGACGGGTCAGTGCCGGCCAGTTCTTGGGGGCTATATTTCTTATACAGATTCTCATAAACAGAGGTTTCATATGGCTGTTGCTCACCAAAAGTTTTGGCCAGACGCTCTACTTCGCCTTTCTCAAGCTCTACATTGGGAGTAGCCACGAGCGTAAAACGCAACTCCGGATCGGCCTCCATAGCTGCTTGCACATAGGCTACCTTTTCATCGGTCAGCCAGGTCTCAAATTCAATAGTGATTTCTGTCTCAGAGCCTATACTGACGCGGTCTTTAGTTTTGCGTCCGTCATCAAGTTTTTGAGTAAGCGTGTCGTAAGCAAGGTAGGCCGTATTCAGCTGGCCGTAGAGGCTTTCGCGAACCTCGTCTAACGTTTCTGGGTGTGTGGTGGCTTCAACTGCCACGGCAGCGGCCGCAAGCGGCAGCTCTAAACCCCGCACTTGAGCAGCTTCAGCGATTTCTTGAGCCGCACTAATTAGCCACTCATCTGATTGCTCTGCCGGATTGACTTGTACCGATATACCGTTGCCTTTAAGTTCCACAGCTAACTCCTTACATCTCTATAATGTTTGCTATTTTATCATCATTATACTACTTATGTCAAGTTTTTGTGTTTATGCGTGTAGTGAATACTCTAAAAAGGCGTCAATTAAAGGGTTTAAATTGCCGTCTAGTACGGCGTCGGGGTCGGAGGTTTCGTACTTGGTGCGCAGGTCTTTGACCTGTTTGTAGGGGTGGAGAACGTAGCTGCGGATCTGATTGCCCCACTCGGCCGACTGGTTGGGGCCTTTTAGCTCGCCAAGCTGTTCTTTATGTTGCTCAAGCTGGAGTTGTGCCAGTTTTGATCTGAGGATGGTCATGGCTGTCTCTTTGTTTTGCAGTTGGGAACGCTCGTTCTGGATGGCTACTGTGATACCTGTGGGAATATGCATCACCCGTACCGCCGAATCGGTAGTATTAACAGATTGGCCACCCTTGCCTCCGCTACGATAGACGTCGGTTTTGAGGTCTTTCTCATCTATGTCCAAGTCATCGGGGCGGTCTATCTTGGGCATCACCTCCACCTTGGCAAAACTGGTCTGGCGCAGGTTGTCGCTATTAAAGGGGCTCAATCGCACCAGGCGGTGAACGCCGTGCTCCCCTTTTAACTTGCCATACGCAAAAGCACCGTCTATCTCGATGGTAGCACTTTTAAGACCGGCCTCCTCGCCGGCCGACTCATCGATGTTAATCACCTTGTAGCCACTGGCTTCTGCCCAACGAACATACATCCTGAATAACATTTGTGTCCAATCCTGGGCATCGGTGCCGCCGGCTCCGGCGGAGAGCGTAAGAATGGCGGCGTGGTCATCGTAAGGACCGTTAAATTTCAGCTCTTCCTTAAGTTCGTTAAAACCGGCCTCGGTCTCTGTCAATTGCTGGGTTAATTCGGCTTGCATGGTGCTATCTTTGAGTGCGGTCAGCTCAGCGATGTCGTTGCCAGCTTTTTGCAGTTTTTGCCATGGTTTAATTCGAGCTTCTAGCCTGGCAATCTGCTTCATAACATCTTGCGCCTTGGCAGAATCATCCCAAAAACCGGAAGCCTGACTGGTAGTCTGGAGCCCGGCCAATTGAGTACTCAATTCATTGATTTTGAGACGTTCGACAGCTTTGTTGATCTGCTGCTGCAGATTAACAGATTGTTTAGCTAAATCGTCCATGTAGCCCAGTATAACAGTTCAGCCAGCTTTGGGTTTGAGCTGAAGAGAGTGTTCTTTGACGACAGTTTTAAGCATTGTCTGGCCGCTTTCAAGCAGATTGATGCGTTCGGTATGATCATCTACCTGGTCTTTGACAGTATTATTATTTAAGAATTGGGACTAGCTCGGGGGCACCTTCCCACAGCGGTGCCAGCTGTTGCTGGAGTTCGTGGGCAAAGATTTCGCCGCAGTTACCGAGCACGCCTATGCCCCAGAGATCGTCGGCAAACATGGCCTTAGTAACCTCAACGATGCGCTCTTTGGTGACGGCTTTGATGCGTGCCGGAATGCGGTAATAACTGTCTATGACATCGTCAAAGAAGTAGCGGCCGGCATAGCCGCCGACGGTGCCGCCAACGGTTTGGCCACTGCGCTGGAAGCGACCCAGAGCATACTGTTTGGTGGCTTCTATTTCGGCTTTGGATATATCACCGTTGAGAACTTTGTGGAGTTCATCGACGGTAATTTTGAGCAAGGCGGCGGCATTCTTGTCTGATACCTGGGCGCCGAACCACCAGTTGCTGGCTTTACGGGTATTACTAAGTCCGGAGTTCATGCCGTAGACCAATCCCCTCTCGCGGGCGGTGCCCAGGATCTTGGAGTACAGCGTTTCAGTTAGCATGGTGTTAACCAGGCTCAGAGCGTCGGTTTCGGCCTCGCTCAAACGGCGCCTCATAAAAGTATCGATGTAAAAGTAGAGGTTTTCGACGGTGTCATTGGCAATGTAAACCGGCCGGACAAGTCGCTTGGGACGCTCATGCGGCAAAGCAAAACGCTTGCCGTCTTTTGACAGTTCTATGTTTTCGAACAGCTGAACCAGCGACTTGCGGCGGCTCGGTGTCAGATTGCCGGCCACCACAAAACGCATGTTAGGCGCAAAGTGAGTGCGGGCATAGTGATCCCTTACATCGTCAACTGTGACATTACCCATAAGTTCCAGGCGTTCGGCATCGGTTTTGGCGATCAGGCCGAGACCCTCGCGCATTTCCAGGCTCAGGCGGCGGAAGTGGTTGTTACTGCGGGCAACCATTTCTTCCTGGACATTACCAAATTCGGCCTTGAACTCTTCATCCAAAAATAAGGGTTTGGTTATAGCCACCAGCATCAGGCCAAGCACCCTGTCCCATTCAAAATCGGCGCATTCGGCTTCGTAGGTAATGTCGTACACTCCCGTTGTGGCATTGGAATAGGCGCCGTTTTTCTCGAGTTCGGCCTGAAAGTCGCGAGCTCGTGGTATGAGGTCGTTGGCACCAAGCAGAACGTGTTCCATTAGGTGAGGCACTTCCCATTTGTCGGGTTCTACCAGATATTCGCCAGCCCTGAAATTAATGTCAAAGGTCATGACAGAAGCACTGGGAATGTGGATAAACAGGCCTTTGGCACCATTATCCAGGGTGATTTCAGAAACAGTGTGCCGCACGCCTTATTTTTTCCTTCGTTTAGCGGCGGTTTTGCGCTTACGTTCAGTTTTGCGGGCTTTTTTGAGACTGCTCTGCTGCTTCTTTTTGGCCTGGGCGACTACCTTTTTATCATCGAAGTCGCCGGCGCCGAATTCGGTTTCGGCAGTTGTAATCTGCGAGGCGTTATCGACCGAACTGCGGGCGGCCAGTGTCAGATCGGTTTCGATGGCCCGGTCGAACTCTTCCTGGCTGATCGGCTGGGCATGGAACAGATGTAGCAAGACATCGTGGCGCAGTGTGGTTTGCATGTCTTCGAACAGCATCTGGCCGCGGCGGCGGTATTCCACCAGTGGATCCTGTTGGCCAACACTCATCCAGTGGATGCCCTCACGCAGGTGATCCATGTTTTCCAGGTGTTGCATCCACAGGTTGTCTAGAACTTGCAGATACAGATCGCGTTCGACTTTGCGCATAATCTCAGAGGTGAAAGCCTCTTCGCGACCGGCATACAGCCCGGCGGCGGCGGTTTTGAGAACCTTTTCGAACTTAGTTGCGTCGGAGTCGAACAGGCGGTCGAGCGTGGCGTCATCGAAAGGAAAGATTTCTTTGAGGATATCTTCGAACTGTTCGCTGGTGACCAAGGCCGAGGTAGCCAGGGCGTGGGCTTCGTCTTCGATCAGGATTTTGATGCGCTTGCTGATGTCGCCACTGCGCAGGATTTCGCGGCGCATGGCATAGATGGCCTTGCGGTGACGGTTCATGACGTCGTCGTACTGAACGACGCTTTTGCGCTGGTCGAAGTGAAAGCCTTCGACCTTTTTCTGGGCGCCTTCCAGGCTACGGCTGATCAGGCGATTTTCGATGGGAGTGTCATCGTCGACGTTGAGCCGGTTCATGATGTTGGCAATCTTGTCGCCGCCGAAAATACGCATTAAGTCGTCGTCGGTGCTGACAAAGAACTGGGTAACACCGGGGTCACCCTGGCGACCGGCGCGGCCGCGCAACTGGTTATCTATACGGCGGGATTCGTGGCGCTCCGAACCCAGTACAAACAGGCCGCCGAGTTCTTTGATGCCCTCGCCGAGTACAATGTCGGTGCCGCGGCCGGCGATGTTGGTGGCCAGCGTGACGGCGCCCTTCTCACCTGCCTGGGCAACAATTTTGGCTTCGCGTTCGTTGTTCTTGGCGTTCAGAACCTGGTGCGGAATACCGGCCTTGGTGAGCAGGCTACCCAGGGCTTCGTTTTTTTCGATTGATACGGTGCCCAGCAGTACCGGCTGGCCTTTGGTATGAAGAGCCTGAACCTCGCGGGCAATGGCCTTAAACTTGGCCTTTTCGGTGCGATAAATACGGTCTGGCCGATCGTTACGAGCCAGGCCACGGTTGGCCGGCACGTCTACAACGTCGAGCTTGTAGATCTGATGAAACTCCTCGGCCTCGGTAAGGGCGGTGCCCGTCATGCCGCCAAGCTTTTCATACAGACGGAAGTAGTTCTGGAAGGAAATGGTAGCCAGGGTCATGCTCTCCTGCTGGACCTCTACGCCCTCTTTGGCCTCGATGGCCTGGTGCAGACCCTCGTTATAACGGCGACCGGCCAACAGACGGCCGGTGAATTCGTCGACGATGACAACTTCGCCGTCGTGGGTCACAACATAGTCTTTGTCGCGGGTGAACAGGGCGTGGGCGCGCAAGGCCTGCTGTAAGTGATAAATGGTGCGGATGTTTTCACTGCCGTACAGGTTGTCGATGCCCAGGATCTTTTGGACTTTTTCGACACCGGCGTCGGTGAGTATTACAGTTTTGCGCTTTTCGTCGGTTTCGAAATGCTTTTCTTTGACCAATTGACGCACCACTTTGGAGAATTGAGCATAGGCCGTGCCGCTGGTGACGCTGGGGGCGCTGATGATCAGCGGCGTGCGGGCTTCGTCGATCAGGATGGAGTCGACTTCATCGACAATCGCATAGTGCAGGTCGCGCTGGCGCAGCTGGTCTTCTTCGCGAACCATGTTGTCGCGCAGGTAGTCAAAGCCGTATTCGTTGTTAGTACCATAGGTGACGTCTGCGGCGTAGGCCTCCTGCCGGGTGGCCGGTTTGAGATGGCGAAAACGTTCGTCTTCATGATCGGTGTTGGTGAAGTCAGGATCGTAAATATAGCTGTGGTCGCCGATAATCACGCCGGCCTGCAAGCCCAGAAAGTTGTAGACCTGACCCATCCAGCCGGCATCGCGCTGAGCCAGGTAATCGTTAACTGTCACCACATGGACGCCCTTTTCGGTCAGGGCGTTAAGATAAACCGGCAGTGTGGCCACCAGCGTTTTGCCCTCACCGGTCTTCATTTCGCCGACATTGCCTTCGTGCAGAACCATGCCGCCGATTAGCTGGACATCAAAATGGCGCTGGCTCAATGTGCGGGTGGCAGCTTCGCGTACCACCGCAAAAGCATCGGGCAAAATAACGTCCAGCGACTCTTTTTTGAGGCGCTTTTTGAGGACGTCGGTTTGTTCGCGCAGTTCCTTGTCGCTCATGGCCTTGTACTTGTCGCTAAGGGCATTGACCAGCGCCACGCGCTTACGCAGCCGCTTGACGGTTCTGGCCTGGGGGTCACCTAAAATTTTCTTAAATACAATATGCATCGATTAGTCTATCAACCTCCGGTTACGAAATATGCGCACGTCGTATTGTCGTCAATTATAGCCGTTTTTCTCTCTAAATGCGACTGTTTATAGCTCAGGCTGATGGCGCCGGAAGCGAGCCATAAGATGCCGGTGCAGTCTGCCACTGCCGTGCAGGTCTTTATACTTTTGCAGCTGTTGCTTGAGTTTGGCCTCCACAATGTCGACGGCGGCGTACATATTGAGGGTGCTCTCTTTGATAACAATTACCTGATGCGGCAGGTGCACAGTCACCTCGCAGGTATAACGGTTGTTTTTTTGCTTGGCTTTGGCCTCTTTTAGGTGAACATCGACGTGGGCGCTCTCGCGACTGTGACGTGAAATGTAGCGATCCAGGCCGCCGATTTTTTTGGTTACGTAGGTTTTTAACTGATCGTCAACCTTGGCATGAACGCCATGGATTTCAAATTTCTTGAGCATCTGTCCTCCTTTGTTTTAATCTGCTGAATGGAACAGCTGTACTATCTATTATACTCCGCACAACCAACCCGTCTGTGATACGCATCAACCCCACACACGGTTTGGCCAGCCTTTAGCTTTCAGCCGTAGCAGTACAATATACATCGTTTGTCCGTATATTGTACTGCCGCAGCGTATCCACACCGTGGACCTTTTGTGTACACACTGTGTACCCACACCGAAAGTGGAGAGTTAGATTTCGGATCGGCCACCCATAAACGGCTGTAAAATCTCCGGAATTTTGACATTGCCTTCGGCGGTCTGGAAATTTTCGATGATAGCAATGGGCGTGCGGCTGAGTGCAAAGGCCGTGGCGTCATTGGTATGAATCAGCTCGGTATCTTCGCCTCGCTTAACTCTGGTTTTAAGGCGGCGAGCCTGATAGTCGGTCATGTAGTCGGCGGTGTGAGTTTCGCGATACGCGTCCTGACCCGGCATCCAGGCATTTATGTCGATGCCGCGCGCATTGGGCTTGCCGATATCGGCAGTACATTTGGACAGTACCCGATAAGAAATGCCGAGCAATTGCATTAATTTTTCCTGGACTGCCACCAGGAGCAAGTGCTCTTGCAGACCTTGTTCGCCTAGCGTCAGTGATTCCATCTCTAATTTGTCGAACTGGTGCATGCGGAACATGCCTTCCATATCTTTGCCGTAACTGCCGGCTTCGCGGCGGAAACTGGTGGCATAACCGATGTAGCGCAATGGCAGGTCATTTTCGCTTAACATCTCATTAGCATGCATAGAACCGAGTACATGCTCGGCACTGCCCTGAAGCCAGAGTTCTTCGCCCTCAATTTTGTAGCGGTCGTCACGCGGCTCCAGACGATCCATTGCATCGTAAACATCAGTCCGCAACATCAGCGGTGGCAGTACGGGCAGGAAGGGTTTGTTGCTCGTTTGTAAATCGTTTTCCTTAATAACTTCGTCCAGGAAAGCCTGATCACCCAGCTTGGTGATCACAAACTGCATAATAGCGAACTGAAGGTGGACTAAATCGCCCTTTAAATAAGCAAACCTCGATCCGGTGACTTTAGCGGCTCGTTCTTTGTCTAACCAACCTTTGGCCTCGGCAATTTGAGTGTGGGTCTTGGGCTCGAAATCAAACTTTGGTGGCTCACCAACAGTCTTGCTAACCACATTTTCGTCTTCGCTGGCACCGACCGGTACATCGTCGAGAGGCATGTTTGGCACCTGTTTAAGCAGTTCGGTGAATTCCAGTTCAACAGAGGCAAGTTGGTGTTCGAGTTTGCCTAGCTGGTTTTTAAGGTCGCGGCCGGCGGCCATTTGCTCCTCGCCGGGCTTCTGGCCTTCGGTTTGGGCGGTTAGTTCGTTGCGTTGGCGGCGCAGGTCTTCGACCTGCTGTTGTAGTTGACGGCGTTCTTCATCAAAACCCAGCAATTGGGCGATATCCACCTCATAGCCCTTTTGCCTGGACTTTTCGGCCACAAGTTCTGGATTGTCGCGGATGAACTGAATGTCTAGCATAGCGTTATTATAGCTTATCTATGTGCTTGAGGGTCAGCTCGGTGCGGGCGCGGGCGTAGCTGCAGTGTTCGCAGGGGCCGCCCATGGCGGCGGTGCCGATCGGCGGCATGTCATCGTTTTCCAGGCAAGCTTTCATTTTTGACAGTGTCGGCTCGATCCAGGCGTCGCTACCGGTGTACGGAATTAATTTTGTGTAAAACTCCAGCTTGTCACCAAAGCCGTCCAGGTCAAGCCGGGCGTTGGTGTAGACAAAGTAGCCGGTGTTGCTAACCTCAAAGCCGTTCTGGCGCAGTAGCCACTGGTAGACTTCCAGTTGGCGCTTGTAACTGATCTGCCAGTCGGAATCAATGCTGACCTCTTTATTCTTTGAGGTTGCCTTATAGTCCACCACAATTAATTCGCCGCTGTCATTGACCCACACATCGTCCACAGCGCCAAAGACGTGCAGGTTGGTTGGCCGGTGCAAGGCCGTCACACCGGTGAAGTTATAACGCCATTTGTCCAGATCATTGTGGGCATATGGGATTGCCTGAATGGCGTTGGCGACCATGATAGGGTGCGGCGTGCCGGCGACCCGGTGGGCGTCGAATTCCTTTTTATAAAGTTCGTCGATAGTTTTGTTGATGTTAAATGGCGGACTGCCGGGGCGCTTAATCTTGAGCCGGGCATCGAGCCAGAAACAGCGCGGGCACTGCGTAAACAGCTCGATTTTAGACCGCGAAACTTTATACGGAGCAGACTGCCCAAGTTTGTATGCGGGTGATCGTTCATAAGCCATTACCCTATATTGTAGCAAGCCGGCTCAGATATCTTCGAGGATTCGCAAAAGTTCGGCCGGCGTGTCAGCCAGCGCTGTTGGATTAGCTTCTTTGAGATTTTTGCGATTGGCGAAACCCCAAGTAACCGCGACTGCGCGCAAGCCGATAGACTGAGCGGCTTCGACATCACGAAGTTCATCGCCTACATAAACGGCATGCTCAACGTTCAACTGATGATCTTTCAGAAGCTGCCGGAGTGCCGGAGCTTTACCAAACATACCGGCACCACCATAAACTTCCAGAAAATATTTGTGGATTTTTTCCTGATGTAGAAACCGCCGTACGTTGCGCAAAGAATTGGTGCTAAGCACGAATAACTCATGGCCTTCGGCATGCAATTTGCGAATTAGTTGTGGCATGCCATCGAACGAATCCAGATCTTTAATCGCCTGCTGCATGCGTCGCCGACCCTTGAAAAATACGGCAATCGCCTGCCACCAATGAAAACCCAGCCGGCGGGTCATGGCTGCCATCGATAAGCCGCGCAAAGCTTGTCGAGCCTCCTCGCTAAGCGGCGCTACGCCGGCTTCTTCGGCCATAAAGTCGGCCACGTAATCAAAACTATCGGCTATGGTGCCGTCAAAATCAAAAATAATCGCTGCCATTACACGGCCTCGTAAGGAATGTGGCACATGCCCCGCCCTGTGCGTTCGGCAAATTTCTGGTGGTAGTCTTCGGCCGGATAAAAAGTAGTGGCCTTGGTAATTTCGGTCACGATCGGCTCCTTAAAGTTCGACTGGGCTTTGGTTTTACCAGCTTCGGCGGTGGCTTTTTGCTCATCATTTAGGTAGAAAATAGCCGTCCGATAGCTGTCGCCGACATCGGGGCCTTGGCGATTCAACTGTGTGGGGTCGTGCATCCGGAAAAAATGCATCAAAAGTGTTTCGTAATCGACCTTCTCAGGCTCAAATTCCAGCTCGACAGCTTCGGCGTGGCCGGTGGTATGGGTGCAGACTTCTTCGTAAGATGGATCCACGGTATGACCGCCGGTGTAGCCGACAGTGGTCTTCGTTACACCTGGTACTTGATCAAAATAATACTGCACGCCCCAGAAACAACCGGCTGCAAATATTGCCCTGTTCATTACCAAATTATACACCGCTACGGGACGGAAGCGCAGATTCCGGTTGTCGTTGTCACGGTTGTTCCAGTTCGCGTTGACCTGGCCGTTGTTGACGTTGGCAATCCGAGCGTTGTCGCGCTCCGCCCTTCCCTCGGCCAGGTTCCCTGGCCACCGTCTGAGCATGGTCGATCGGGGCTCGATTGTTTCAGCGCAAAGACTGCGCTCACTCGCCGAGGATTCCAGTGGTGATTGTTAAGTGTTGTCGATCGCCGTGAGTCGTGCCGGCTCAGGCATAGCCTGCCAGCAGATCACATCTTGGCGATTGAGACCAGGGTGAGCCGCCCTTTGCCGCACAGGCAAATGGCATGATTCGCTCACCAAAGAAAAATATACTACAAGATTCAAA
>PFOA01000040.1 GCA_002792275.1 Candidatus Saccharibacteria bacterium CG_4_10_14_0_2_um_filter_52_9
TCGTGCCGTCGTCACCGGTTACAAAGAACAACCAATCAGTACCGGCCGGGTGCGCCGCGGCATTCAGCGAGTTAACGTTGACGGTGCTGATGGGGCTAGGGGGCAAGCCGGGGCGCAGATGGGTGTTATAGGCCGAGTCATAGCTCAGATCGGTCGGTGCCCGACCAGCAGCAATGGCGCCGTATTTGACCGTGACATCGGATCCCAGTGGTAAGCCGGCCTTGAAACGCGACAAGAACACCTGGGCGGCCATGGCCTGATCAGTGGGCTTATTAACTTCTTGTAGGACGATCGAGGCCAGCGTAAGACCCCGGTAAACGGTAAGATTCTGAGCCGCAAAGGCTGCCTGCACATCGGGGGTCAGATGCTGGCTGGTGGCCTGTAGGGATTGGCGGATAATGTCGGCTGGCGATGATGAGGCGTCTTTGTACCAGGAGTCGGGCCACAACAGACCCTCCAGCGTGTTAACATCGGCCGGCTTGAAGGCCAGTGCCGGCAGGTCGGCATACTGGCCGGGGTCAAGTGCTCGATCGACAGCATCAGGTGAAAAGCCATAGTTAATAAGATCAGCCCGCACCTCGTCGATCCTACTGCCGGGCAATATTGTCACCAGCTGGGTGGCTACCCTGCCCCGACTCATAATGGTAACTATGGCCTTGGTTCCCAGGTTGGGCGAAAAGGCATAGGTACCGGCCTGAAGTTTGTCGGCCACCTCTTTACGATGGACATATAGCTGGAAGGCCCAGGCGCTACGGATAAGATGATCATCCTCGAGGTTGCTTGCAATCTGCTTAAGAGTACTGCCCTTCTTAACGGTAAATATTTTGGTGGTTTGATTATTGCTGACGGGTTTTAGGCCTTCGATATAAATGTGGCGAGCTACCAGCACGCCGACTACAGCCAGGGTGATAAGCGCCGCCAGTAGCCACCAGATGCGTCGCGGCACACCATAAGGTCTGGCACTGACGGAATAGCGTGGCATCAGACTACCGCCTCCTGGTGCTCGGCCAGCCAGTCTCCGAGGATATATGTTGCCGCCAGAGCGTCGATATCACCTTTATCGTAGGGCTTGCCGCGGGCTTCCAGCTCAGCTTTGGCGTGTTTGGAGGTCAGGGCTTCATCTTGGAATTCAATCGGCAAGGCTATTTTTTCGGCCAGCTGCTTAGCAAAGGCTTCGATCGCCACCGTTTGATCGGTGTGCTGGCCCTGTAGACCGCGCGGAAAACCGACCACCAGCGTTGTGACTGCTTCGGTACTTATAATCTGTGTCAGGCTGTCGTAGAATTTGTCGTCATAAATCAGCGTTGTCAGCGGCTGAGGCAGGCGGGCGGCCAGTGAGGCCACAGCCAATCCAACCCGCTTCCCGCCCACATCCAGTGCCAGTACCGAACTAATGGCTACCACCGGTTGAACTATTAGTTTTGACGGTTACATCGGGCTTGGCAATGTTAACGGTGATGCGACTGGTCTTTTTGGGGATAGAACTGACCCAGAATGGGCTAAGCTTAATGTCTACACTCTTAACGTCCGGATTATCGCTGAGTTCACTCTTGACCGGCCCGGGCTTCTTGCCGGCCGCATTTTGTTTAATGGTGGCGATGTCCAGGTCGGGGCCGGCCGTAGCCTTGCCACTCATGGTAACCTGGGTCGTGGTGGCCGAAATATTATCAACGTTATAGTTGGCATTATCAACGCCGTCGCTCAAGATAGACTGTTTGTTGGTGTCAATCTGCTTCTTAATATCGTTGCTGGCCAGCTTGCGCAGGTCGTCTTTGTGAACACCGAACATGGTATAGCTGACTGTCTGGGTAACCGTAACATTGTTGGCGACATCGCCAACATTAGCACTTGTGGTGACGGCCGGCGTACCGGCAACATAGGTAGCCGTAACGGAGAAATAGCCGTCTTTCTTAAGCAAAGCATCCAAAGCCGTCTTGATGTCGGCATCGTTGACGGTGATCTTAGCTTTAGCCGCGGTAATGTCGTTCTGGTTAACGATTTGCACGATACTATCAGTGCCGCCAGACATTGTGCCTCCCTTAGCCGTAGTAGAAGCAGGCCCATTTGAGATTTTATATGTACCACCGGCTGGCGCGTTGTAGGAGCTACCACCACTCTGAGCTATAACATTAACAGTAGCGTTGCCGTCATCATTACATACGAAACCATTGCCAGAATTGTCATAAGTACTCTTGGGAACTGTTACACTCTCCGTGCTTATATAGGTCTGGCTTGACGATGAGCTAAAGCCATTGCCAGCAGGTATGGTGACCGACGAAGCACCGCAGTTAATAATTTTTACGGAGCCGCTGGCTTTGTTGCCGTTGTTCTTTTGGCCGGTGGTGGGGACTTGCTGGGTGTAGGTTTTGGGCACGGTGGCCAGTTTGGCTGGCACGGTGTTGGTGGCCTCGTCCAGTTTGGTGGCGGCCGTGGCCAGATTAAGGCCTACGCTGGTGTCAACACTGGTAGCATCGGTTTTTATGCTGATTGTGGCTTTAGGCAAGGCGACGGTGGCAAATATCAAGCCAAAGATCAGTAAGATCAATAGTAAGCCGCCGCCGATCAGTAGTAGGCGGAAGCGTTCAAAGTTAGGAACCGCTAACTTCTTATTTTTATTCTTTTTCTTGCCTGGCGGTTCAAAGGTTTTTTCGCCGGCGGCTTTGGCGGCGTCGGCTTCGGGCGGCAGGTCTTCGTCGTCGAGTATCAGGGTTTCAACGCCGTCGGCGCCGACGGTTGCGGCTGCGCCGCCGCCAGCCAGCTGGCCTAGCGTCTTGTTGGGATCCAGCGGCGCTTCCTCGTCGGCAACGTCTTCTTCGACGATTTCTTCTTTATCGTCGGGTAGTTGCGGTCCGCTGGGGATTTCCGGGCGGCTGGTTAGAGTTTTGGCCACATGTACGCCGGCGGCGCCGGCTAGCGGCATCAGCCCAGCTTCGGAGGTTATCAATACCAGGTGCTTGTCGGCGTTGTCGGCAGCTCGTTTGAGCAACTTCATATTGACGATGCTCTGGAAAACCGAGGCTCGCTTGGGCAGAACCAGGGCAACAACTTTGCCCTTGCTAGTGCCCAGCTTATCAATGATGCCGGTTATTTCGTCATCGATGTCGATGTAGATGGTGTCTTTGTCGTTAGTAGCCATGGTTATACGCTTAACATTTTATCAATTTTATCGCGGATTGAGCCCGAAGCATTGGCAAATTGCATGGTATCCATACCGACCCTCAGCAAACCCATGGCGGTAATGTAGGTATGATCGGTGACGTCGCCGGTTTTGTCGATGATGCCAGCCACCTGCTCGGGTCGGATGTGATGAACGCTGGGCTTGCGGGTGAAAGGCAGGGTTCTGTACCACTCGGTTTGCTGTAAACGATCCATTAACAGATCGAGGGATGAACCGCCGCCGCAAAGGAACAGCCGGTGTGGCAGATGGTCAAGCTTGGTGAATTCGCTTAGAGCCAGTTCAATGCCGCCAATCCAGACATCGGCCGTCTTGCCCAGGGCGGCTTCTATCGCCGGACGCTGGGCTACCGGCGCCTTGTTGGTGCTGAGGCCGACTTTGAGTTCTTCGGCCTTCTCAAAATCAACGCTCAGGTCGCGCTCCACGGCGTGGGTGTAGGCTCGTCCGCCGATGCCGAACATCTTGGTGCCCTGCACGCCGCCTTCGTTAATAACAGCGATGTCGGTGGTGCCGCCGCCAACGTCCATTAATATGGCGCTAAGGCTCTGGTTGGGATTGTTGCCGATGACGGCCCGGGCCACGGCGAAAGGTTCGGCCGCCACAGCTAACAGATCAAGATCGAGCTCCTGGGCAGTCTTTTCCAGGGCGCCAATGTGTATTAGCGGCGCAAAGGCCGTGTAAAGCTGAACCACAACGTCCTTGCCCTGAAAGCCGATCGGATTGGTTACCGGGTAGCCGTCTATTTCGATGCCCACCAAGGCGCTGTTAACCAGCCGGACTTCTACCTCTTTGCCGCCGAGTTCCCAGGCCAGCTGTTGCTTGGCCTTCTCTTGGGCGCGGGTTTGTACCAGATTGATAATCTTTTCCATTTCGGCAATGTCGAGTGGTTTGCTGGCCTGCTTGCGAGCCACTCTAACAGTGGTAGTTGTGCCCTTCACCAGTTCGCCGGCAATGCCGATGATGCAGGTGCGCACGCTGACGCCGGCCTGTTCTTCGGCCTGGTTCAGGGCTCTGTCGCAGTTTTCTACCACGCCAGCGATGTCAGAGATCGCCCCGGCCTGCATATCGCTCAACCCCTGATGGGCGCGGCCTTCGCCAACAATCTCGATGGTACTGGTTGCTTTATCGACCTTTCCGATCAGAGCTTTTACGAACTCGGTACCGATGTCCAGAGCCACCAGATATTCGTCGCCCCCCTGTTTGGAGGTTCTGGCTTTGGCCGCGGCAGTAGCCTTGCTGGCGCCCTCGCGAGCCTTGTGTGCAGCCTTAACGCCAGCACTTTTAACTTTTTCAAGCATATCCATTATTTTACCATACTTAACACCTGAAAAATGGCTACTGCAGGACAGCTTTGATGCGGCGGATGCCGGCTGAGCTGGATTCTTCTTTGAGGATTTTGAAGCGCTTATTATCTTGGGCCAGTTCGGCGGTGTGGCTAACGTGCGGACCGCCGCAGATTTCAAAACTGAACGGCTTAGCGGCGCCCTCGGCGATCATCTTATAGACTTTGACGGTGTCGCCGTAGCGGTCGCCAAATTGCCCCAAAGCACCCTTCTCTTCTACGGCGACTTTGGTAGGAAACTCCTGGAAGGTAACTGTCAGGTCTTTATCGATCTGCTCGTTGACGATGTCCTCGACCTTTTTGATCTGTTCGGGGGTCATTTTTTCGGGGTGGCTGAAGTCAAAACGCAAGCGCTCTTCGGTTATATTTGAGCCGTTTTGCACCACGTGGTCACCCAGCACCTCACGCAAGGCCTGGTACATCAGGTGGGTGGCAGTGTGGTACTTTTTGTGCTGTTCGGTGTGGCCGCCCAGCCCGCCCTTAAAGACGCCTTTGCTGGCGGTTTGGCTGCGCTGGCGTTGTGCTTGCATCAGGTTATCAAAGTCTTTTTGAGCGGTTTTGGCGACTGGCAGATCCTGCTTAAAGGCTTCTTCGAACGTCAGCTCGGTAGGAAAACCGTAGGTGTCGTAGAGTTTAAAGATAATTTCGCCGGTCAGCTTCCTGGTAGCCAGGCGGTTAAATTCGTTAATACCCTTGCGCAGGGTTTGGCGGAAGATCTTTTCTTCTCGCACTAGCGTGTTGATGACATCTTGGCGGAGTTCGGCGACTTCGGGAAAATCATCTTTGTACAAATCGGCGATCACCGGCACTACCTGCTCCAAAAAGTTTTGCTCGACGCCAAGGTCAAAGGCGTGGCGAATGGCGCGGCGCAGTAGCCGGCGAATCACATAGCCCTGCTCTTTGTTGGTCGGCACGACGCCGTCGACGGCCAGAAAGGTGGCTGCTCGTAAGTGGTCGGCAATCACCCTCATGCTCTCGGTGTGGCTTTCGTATTTTTTGCCGGAGATTTCTTCTAGCTTATCGATGACCGGCCTCAGCAGGCTTATCTGGAAGATGTCGGGATCGTTGAGCTGAGCCGCCGCGATGCGCTCCAGGCCGCCGCCAAAATCGACGTTCTGTTTGGGTAGTTTGTCGAAGCCTTGCTCAGTTTTGACGTATTCCATAAACACCGAGTTGCCGATTTACATAAAACGGCCACATTCGCAGTTGGGGTGGCAGTTTTTGCCGTATTTGGGATTGTGCTTGATAAAGTCGAATTCGTAAAAAATTTCACTATCAGGCCCGCCCGGCTCGTCGGTTGGCATGTTATTGATCTGTCCGGCCCGACACCACCAGTTTTTGCTGGCGTCGTAGTAAAAAATCCGGCCGTTCTGTAGGCCTTTTTTGGCGCCGTCGGCTTCAGAGCCGATTTCGACTTGCTTGTGATCAACCTTTTTAGCCTTGAAAAGCTTCTCCCAGACTTCGGCACTTTCGGTGTCTTTGGGGATGCCGTTGGCCTTGTCGCCAATAAAGCAGGTGGCGTACAACTTAGACGGATCCAAGCCGACAACATCGGTCAGAAACTCAAAAAACCACGGTAATTGATCTTTTTTAAAATAATCACCGAGCGACCAGTTGCCGATCATTTCAAAGAAAGTGGTGTGGCGGTTGTCACCGACTTCTTCGATATCCTGGGCGCGCAGACAGGTCTGGCTGTTGACCAGTCGCTGGCCTTCGCTGTGCGGCTCACCGAGCAGATATGGAATCAAGGGCTGCATGCCTGAGCCTGTAAACAAGGTTGTGGGGTCGTTATTGGGTACTAATTGGGCTCGCGCAATTACCTTGTGGCGGCGTTCCACAAAAAAATCCAAATAAGCCTTACGAATTTCCTGTGTTGTCATTAGGGTTAATTATAACAGAGGTGCCATATTGTTGACAAACGGGTATTTTGGTAGGATCATAAAGTAAATGCCGGAGCTACCTCACATAGAACACGCACCAGCAACCGCCGTAGCGGTCGGAAGCCTGACAGGTCTGATCGGTGGGGCGGCCATTGTTAACCAATTTATTCCTGCTCATGTCACGCTGGCTCCCGGTGTTGAGGCCAATGCCTTGCTCTCGCTCAACGACACCGGCCTATGGGCAACCTATCTTCCAAGAAGCCTGAGTGTTCATGCCCCTCACATACCGGTTGATGTGCCGTTTGTTCATGCCGGATTACACCTGGATATCACCAAAGCGCCTACCCATGCTCAAGACATTGAAAGTACTGCCGCCTCCTTGTTTAGTCATTACCATTCGGCCATAGCCGAGCCAATACACAACGCCCTGTTGGAACGGCTGGCACTGGGTGGGGGGGCAGGCTTGTTGATCGGCGGTTTCGTTGGCCATAAAGTTCTGCAGAAGTTTCGTAGCCGGGAGCTTACCGAACACCCGAAAAGCCAGGCGCGCCGGCTGACCCTGGCCCTCGTTTCCTGTCTGGCCATCACCGGCTGTGTAGCCGAGGATGCCGGCATGGCCTACGAAGCTCCTTCGAACCTAAAGACTTATGAGCTAGGAAACACCTTTTCAGATCGGATACCTCTGCTCAAAGACGTGGCTGTAACCGGTCCGACGGACGGCAGTCCAATTGAACTAGTCAGAAGTGTTCTGCACGATATTGACGGTTCAAAAAAGTTCTGGAAGCAAGGCGCGCTTAATTTCGATAGGGCTTTTTCGACCTATGTAGGTGCCGGAAAACTTAAATTTGCCGGCAACCTCGATGTGGTGTCTATCATGCATACGTCTGATCTGCACTGCGACTATCCCAATTACGAAAACTACTTTAGGGTACTGGTGCAGAAATTGCAGCCGGACATAATCCTGAATACCGGCGACACTTACTCTAACTCCGACACCATGCCCTACGAAAAAGATTGTGCAACCGGCTTTACGGCGGCCGTAGCCCAAGCCGACAAAGCCAGCGGCCATACGACCAAAATAGTTTCGGCAGGCGGCAACCACGATCCGAAGAAAGGTAACCTTAATGGTGCGACAACGGTCGATACTATAACCTTTGTCGGTGCGGATGACCCAACGGTAAGCACCTGGGGTGAAACCCAGCCGGCCGATCCGGCCGAACGCGCCAGGCTGATTGCCAAGCAAGGTGGTTTTATAGCCAGAATCGCTTGCGACATCACCAAAAAGACCGGCGTAGCACCCGTTGTTGCCGCCCATAACTCCGCCGGCGGCTTTGAAGCAATGGTTAACGGCTGTGCCTCGATTTTCGACAGCGGCCACACGCACCACGAACAACCAGTTCAGAAATACGAAGCCGAAAATGGTCAGGTCGTTCTGCAACATATGGCCGGCAGTGCTTCGGGCGCTAACGGCGGCTTAACGTTTGATGCCATGGCCAAACAGGATGCTTCAGTAATGGTTCAGCACTTTAACAAAGTCAGCCGCCAATTCGTAGGCTTTACCACCATAACCTTACACCCTGATGCCAAGGTGGACATTAAAGACCAGGCAACATTACAGGCCACCAGCCTGCCCTTTAATGGCGAGAACATGAAAACCTACCTGCAAGACTATTCAAAAACGTACTCACCTTCCGGCGCTACACCTTACCCGCACCATTAGTATCTAGCTGATAATGCCGCCGCCCAGAACGCGGTCGCCGTCGTAGATTACGGCCGATTGGCCGGCGGCCAGGCCGCGCTGTTCCTCTTTTAGGGTGAGTTTTTTGCCTTTTAGGGTGGCTGGAACCAGCGGGCCGCGGTAGCGCAGGCGGGCTTGGTAGGTTTTGGACTCATCTGGCTTATTACTGATCCAGTGCAGGTCATTTAAGTTTAGCTGCTTGCTCCAAAGAGTTTTGTCATCCAGGTTGGTGGTGACGTATATGGTGTTGGTCTTCATATCTTTACTCGCAACGTAGTATGGCAGGCCGCCGCCGATATCCAGGCCATGGCGTTGGCCGATGGTGTAGAACAGCGCGCCGTCGTGCTGGCCGATGGTTTTGCCGGTCTGGTCGATAATCGGACCGTGCGGCTGTGGACCAAGCTCGTTTAGCAGGAATTCTTTGATGCCGACCTTGCCCACAAAACAAATCCCCTGGCTGTCTGGCTTGTCGGCTGTAGACAGGCCGAGTTTTTGAGCCAGCCGGCGGACTTCGGTTTTATGCAGTTCACCGATTGGCATCAGGGATTTGCGTAGGGCGGCTTCCGTTACGCGATACAAAAAGTAAGACTGATCTTTGGTTTTATCAAGGCCGGCCAGCAGTTGTCCGTCTTTTATGCGAGCGTAATGGCCAGTAGCAATCAAGTCGGCACCATCTGCCAAGGCAGTTTCCAGAAACAGTTTAAACTTGACCTCCTGGTTGCACATGATGTCGGGATTAGGTGTGCAGCCAGCCTGGTATTCGGCCACCATGTAGTCGACAACCTTGTGGCGATATTCGGTCTCAAAATCGTATAGTTTAAAGTCGATTCCCAGCTGAACAGCCACCCGCTTGGCATCCTGGTAATCTTCTTTCCAGGGGCAGATAAAGCCCGGCAGATCCTGGCTCCAGTTCTTCATATAAACGCCTGTGACTTCGTAGCCCTGTTCTTTTAACAGCGCCGCCGTAACCGACGAATCCACTCCGCCGGACATACCTACGTAGACTTTATTGGCCATAGACCCTCTATTCTAGCAAACAGTGGCAACAATTTGACCGGGCATTACCGTTTCCGTCGGTTCGCGACCGAATAGTTTATGAGGGAGCGAGATGCCCGGGAGGATTGTTGCCACTGTTTGCTAGACGTCGAGGAAGACGATTACGCGGTCGGCTTTAACGTGCATGATGCCGCCGGAGATGCGGATCTTTTGATCGCCGGTTTTTACCGTTCTGATAACCATCTCGCAAGGAGCCAGCAGTGAGATAAAATTGTGGTGTTGCGGCAGGATGTCGAAGGTGCCTGTGTCGTTGACTGCCGTCAAGCTG
>PFOA01000048.1 GCA_002792275.1 Candidatus Saccharibacteria bacterium CG_4_10_14_0_2_um_filter_52_9
CGTAGCCGCGGGTTTGAATCGTGGATATGGTCGGCGCGTAGGTGCTGGGGCGGCCGATACCCAGTTCTTCGAGTTTGCGCACCAGGGTGGCTTCGGAGTAGCGGGCTGGGCCGCGGCTGTAGGTCTGGGTGGCGGTTATAGCTCCAGCTGACAGCGTCTGCCCCAGTTTGAGCGGCGGTAGCAATACATCGTCCTTGCCGCCGCCATATACCTTCATAAAGCCGTTGAAACGCAGTATTTCCCCCTTGGCAACAAAGACTTCCTTTTGAGTGCTGACATCTATGGTAACTTCGGTGCGTTCCAGTTTGGCCGGTGCCATTTGCGAGGCCAGAGCGCGTTGCCAAATGAGCTGGTAGAGCTTCTCTTGCTGGTTGTCGCTACCGGCGGTCAGCTTGCCGAAATCGGTCGGACGAATGGCCTCGTGGGCTTCCTGAGCGCTCTGGTTCTTAGTCTTATATTGGCGCACCTGGTGATACTCGGTGCCGTAGGCTTGTTTGATATGTTGTTCGGCGTCGGCAATCGCCTGGCCCGATAGCGTGGTGCTGTCGGTGCGCATGTAGGTAATGTGGCCGACTTCATACAGGCGCTGGGCCAACGTCATAGTCTGGCGCACGCTGTAGCCGAGGCGCCGGCTGGCTTCTTGCTGGAGGGTGCTGGTGGTAAATGGCGCGGCCGGACTGCGACTGCCGGGCTTCTGTTCGATCTTGCTGATCTTGTAAGAGGCGTCTTTAACAGCTTCCAGCCAGGCTTCAGCGGCCTTGGCAGTGGCCAGCTTAACAGTTAATTCAGCTGGGATTTCCTGGCCGTCTGCGCTGAAGATGGCCGTAACCTTAAAAGAGCTTTCGGCCTCAAAGTCGCGGATTTCGCGTTCGCGCTCCACAATCAATCGGACGGCGACAGATTGCACCCGGCCAGCGCTCAGGCCGGTGCGGATCTTCTTCCATAACACCGGTGATAATTCATAGCCCACTAGGCGGTCGAGGACACGACGGGCTTGTTGAGCGTCAACCAGTTTGATGTCGACCGTGCGCGGGTTTTTCATGGCCGTCTCGATAGCCGGCTTGGTGATCTCATGAAAAACGATCCGTTTGGTTTTGGACGGATCGAGCTTAAGCGCCTGCGTCAGGTGCCAGGCGATCGCCTCGCCTTCGCGGTCTTCATCGCTGGCCAGCCAGACTTCGTTGCCATCTGCGGCCTTTTTGAGTTCGGCCACCACCTTACGTTTATCGGCGCTGAGTTCGTATTTGGGCTCAAAATTCTTCTCGATATCGATGTTCAGACCCTTTTTTGGCAGGTCGCGAATGTGGCCGAAACTACTCTTCACGGTGTAATCTTTACCGAGAAATTTTTCGATTGTCTTGGCCTTGGCCGGGCTCTCCACGATAACTAGGTGTTTTGGCATAAGCCCTTATAATAAGCGTACTTTGGCACGGAATGCAATTATATATTAAAGACTAATCAGGCGCCGATGGACTGCCCGGCTCTGTAACCGGCCCAGATTCCGAAGAACGAACCTACTGTGCTGAGCAGGATGCTCCAGCCGCTCAGCCAGTTGCCATGGCTCAGGCTGGCGCCCAGCCAGCCGCCAATGCTTCCGAAGACTGTAATGCCCAGAATAATCATAAATTTCATCATAGCTACATTATAGCCCAGTGGTTGGCACCTAAGGGGCGGATTTTACCGCCTATTTCCAGCATGGTGAGCACTCGGCCAAACTCCGAGGCCGATAGCTGACTCTTCTCCAGCAGGATTTGGCCTTCACTTATACCCTGTAGCATAAGATCCAACACTGTCTGTTCGTAGGCGTTGCGGCCGCGCACTTGTGGTGCCGGTGTTGAATGATCTTTGAGGCCAAGCAAGTTAATGACGTCTATATATGACGTAACAGCGCCAGCCTTGCCAGCCTTAAGCAGATTATGGATACCCACCGATCCGGCGGCGTGGATATTGCCGGGCACGACCAACACATCCCGCCCCTGGTCCAGGGCGAAATTGGCGGTGTGTATAGCACCGCTCTTTTCGCCGGCTTCGGTTATCAATACGGCGTCTGCCAGGCCGGAAACCAGCCGGTTGCGGGCAATGAAGTACTGCTTCTGCGGCGGTATGCCGGGCGCATATTCGCTGACAAGTGCCCCGCCCTGGTCAAGAATTGCCTGCCCCAGCCGACGATTGAATATTGGCACTACGTTATCAAGCGGGCTCGGCAGTACGGCAATACAAAGTCCGCCGGCATCGAGGGCGGCTTGGTGAGCCACGGCATCTACTCCTGTAGCTAGACCGCTGATAATAACCACCCCCTGCTCTGCCAGATCCTGTGCCAGACGCAGAGTTATCATTTTGCCGTAAGCCGTCATGCGTCTGGTACCGACAATGGCGACGCGTGGCCGCTTGAGGAGTTCGGACAGGTCTGCCCCGGCGCAATAAAGCTGCTTGGGCGGACTGGGGATATTCCGTAACTCCTCAGGGTAATCGGCGGCGCCAAGCGTAAGCTTCTTGATATTCATATAAAATCATTTTCTAGTATTGACATAAGGACATTCATTTGCTAAAATAGCAAGTTATGATTCCCCGCAAACGGGAATTCAGTACCTTTTACCCCATTCTAACGCCTCCGTCGCTTGATACGATCATGATTTAATCATTTTTTAATCTTTGTCGGCGGAGCAAAATTGTTAGATTGTTTTAGAGCGCGCCTTAGACCAAGTTGTTACCCTCCACTTATCTTTTGCATGTCGGGTGTCAAAACCTGACACGCTCTAAAGCAAACTAACCCCTTTAACTAGATTCCTCGACTGCGCTTCGGCGCTGTCCCGGGGTCCCCGATCAATGCGAGCCTAAATGGTTGCTCCTCGGAGCTAGCACGAGTCATATTTTTATCGACATCGATGCGTCGCCGGGGTGGGTTGAAGGGTGCAATAGGCCGATGAGCGGTGCCCACCCCCTCTCATCGGTCTATTTTACTTAGACCAAAAAGCTGCGGGTTTCGTGAGGCAACTCCGTGCCGTAGATATATTCACTGAGTATGGAGTTGACTTCCTGTGTGAGATTGGACAGCTGAGCTTGTTCTTCGGCCGAGAATTTTTGTAGCACGAAGGCCTCGCTGTCGATTTTTTCGGGCTTAGGCCCGACGCCGATGCGGATCCGGCCATAGTCCTCGCCCAGGTGCTGGGTAACAGACTTAATGCCGTTGTGCCCTGCAGAGGAACCTCCCATGCGCATCCGTATCTGGCCAAAATCAATATCCAGCTCGTCGTGAATCACCACTACCTTGTCCAACGGTATCTTATAAAAAGCCATCACGGCCTGTACGGCCTCGCCGCTGAGATTCATAAAAGTTGTCGGTTTGATGGCTATCACCCGGGCGTCCCCCGCCCGGCCGCTACTCAGCAGGCATTTGAAATCCTTTTTTTGGATCCACTCCTCCATGCCGTCAGTTTTGGAAACAAAGTTATCAATTGCCAACCAGCCGGCATTGTGCCGGGTTAGATCGTAGTCTTTGCCAGGATTCCCCAGCCCGACCAGCAGAATAGTCTTATTAAGTCCCACGCTGTAAAACATCGTCGGATCACTAACATCGGGTCGCTTCTGAAGCCATGACATGTCCCAAGTATCGGATATAGCGCCCCAAGACGCAACTTGCTATTAATAGAAAAAATGATATAATGAAACAAATATGGCAGAGCAGATATTCACAATGCACGAGATCTCTCCGAAACGTCTTGGCTTAGCGCTGGTGGCGGCCGGAGTGTTGACGGCCGCAGCAGTGCAAAATAACCGGGACAGCATGCCTGATTCACGTCCTGCCTCATTCCGGCAAGTCACTGATTATCGCCAGGCTGACCGCAACACTGTAGTCATGGATCTGCGCTCCTGCGTTACGCAACAGCCAGGTACACCTCAAGAGAAGCTTGTATGTAGGGTTGATGAAACTGAAGTGAGTATTCCGTTTGCCGAAACCCACCCTGCCGGCAAACTGCTGAAACCCGACGAACTCCCCCAGCTACCCTAGGCGGTTTCTTTCTCTTTGGTGGGGCTGACGCCGTGTTTGTGGGTGGCGTGCTTTTCGATGAACCACAGCTGGATGGCCGTGCCTTCGTAGCCGTAGGTTTTGCGCAAGCGGGTTTCTAGGTAGCGTTTGTAACTCCAGTGCAGGAACTTGGTGTGACTGCCAAAGATCTTGAAGGCCGGTATCGGGTTGTCGTTCTCTTGCACCATGTAGTTTAGCTTGGGGGCGCGGTTTTTGAGGCTGGCCGGCGGGTGGGCGTCGATGGCCTGGCGTAGCCATTTGTTGAGCTCCGGCGTGGCAATGCGTTTGGCGCGCTGCAGGTCGATATCAAGGGCCAGATCAAACAGCTTGGTGACGTTCTGGCCGCTGACACTGCTGGTAAAGATCAGCGGTGCCCAAGGCACAAAATCATAATTGTGGGCGATTTGCGGCGCCAGCTCATCGCGGGTGAAGGCGTCTTTGGCTTCTACTGAATCCCACTTGCTGACCACCAGCACCAGACCCTTGCCGGCCTCTTTGACCATGCCGGCGATCTTTTGATCGAGCTGAACGTTCAGTTCGTTGACGTCCATCAGCACCAGGCAAACATCGGCCTGCTCGATAGCACTGATGGCGCGGATAACGCTGAAGCGCTCAATGCCGACCTGGATCTTGCCGCTGCGGCGGATGCCGGCGGTGTCGAGTAGCTCCACCTCCCGGCCTTTGTAGCGCACCACGGCGTGGTTGATATCGCGGGTGGTGCCGGCGCGATCGGCCACGATGGCCTGCTGTTTCTTGGCCAGCGTATTGAAGAGCTGTGATTTGCCAACGTTCGGCCGGCCCAGGATGGCGATGCGCAGGCGGTCGTCTTCGTCTTTCAGGCTGGCCTTGGGGATGATATCTATAAGAGTATCCAACAGCTTCTCAATGCCCTTGCCTTGCGTGGTGCTGGTAGCAATGATCGGTTTGATGCCCAGCCGGTCAAAGCCGCTCAGATCGGCGCCCTTGGCCTTGTCGAGCTTATTAATAACTAGGAACACTGGCTTGCGGCTCTTGAGCGCCATCTTGGCCACGTGGCGGTCTTCTTCTGTGATCGGTACGTCGGCCTCCACCATTACCCAGATAACGCCGGCGCTGTCGGCGGCCTGGGTGATCTGTTCCTGGATAGTAAACTCAAACTTGTCCTCGGGATCTTTGATGCCGGCCGTATCCACCAACCAAAAGTTCTGGCCTTGGTATTCGGCCTTGGCTATAACGCTGTCGCGCGTGGTGCCCGGCTCGCGGGCCACAATCGCCTCGCGCCGATCCAGGATGGCGTTGAATAGGCTTGATTTGCCAACATTGGCCCGGCCAACAATGGCGACGATCGGTAAACTCTTACTCATTTACCCCATTATACCCCTGTTGGGACATATTGACAAAGCCGAATAGTATATTGTTGCTTAAATACAGCTGCGATAGTCGCCTTCTGTCAGTTCTTCAAGCTGGTATGAGCCAAAATTGGTTCGGCGGAGCTTGCTGACGGCGTAGCCCAGCGCCTCGAGAGTACGGCGGATCTGGCGGTTGCGGCCCTCTTGCATGGTGACCTGCCAATCTTTTCCCGTGTCGCTTAATTTCATGAGTGACAGCTGGCTGCGGCCGTCATCCAGTTGGATGCCATGATCGTTTATCATCTGTTGGTGTAGCGGTTCCAGCACATTGTCGAGCTTGATTTCGTAAACCTTGGTCTTAGCGTAGCGCGGGTGCGTCAGCTGGTTGGCCAGGTCGCCGTCATCGGTCAGCAGGATCAGGCCGGAAGAATTCTTGTCTAGCCGGCCGACCGGTTTTAGAGCGTGGTACTCGGCTGGCAAAAGATCATAAATGGTCTGGCTACCCTGCCCGTTCCTGGAGCACACGTAGCCCGGCGGCTTGTTGAGCATAATTGTCCGGCTCTTGATGGCGGGTGCAATAGGGCGGCCGTCGAGAGTTACCGAGTCGTTGTCAGCTACGCTGTCGCCCAGCTCAACCGGCTTGCCGTTGATGGCTACCCTGCCCTCGCCGATGGCGCGATCGGCGGCACGGCGGCTGAGACCGGTAGCACTGGCCACGTATTTATTGATGCGCATTGGCATAGGGTGATTCTAGAGGGCGACGCTGTTCGGGTCAACCGGTTCGTCGTCGGTTGGTGCCGGTTTGCTGACGGCCGGTGCCGGAACAGAAACAGTGGTGTTGGCTTGAACTTCTTTGGCTTCTTCGGCGGCCAGCAAGGCATCAAGGTCGGCCTTGGGCTTGGATGATAGTGGTTCAATAATCTTCTTGGTGCCGGCTCCGCCGCTGTCTTCGTCAACGGTTAAGGGCGGTTCGTCTACAGCGGGTGCAACGGCCGCTTCTTCGCTTTCGGTTTCGGTGGGTGGTGCGGGAGCATTGGCAACCAAGTTGTCGACGGCTTCGGCCATTAGCTTGTCATCGGCGGTGGCAGTTGTGGTTTCGGGAGTCGGCGTGACAGCATCAGCCGGTGCGGGCGTTACGGCTTCGGCCGGTGCCGGTTCGGCGGGAGTCAGCGCAGTTGGCTCTTCGGTGGCGCCGGCCACAAAATCTTCAATCCTGGCTTCTACGGCTGTTTCTTCTTGAACGGTGGATTGAGTAGAATCTGAAGCTGGTGCAGAATCCGGCTCGCTGGCTACCGGAATGGTGGTGGTAGCCGTGGTGGGAGACGGCGCATCAGCAGTAGCCGGGGTGTCGTTAGTGGCCGCAGGCACAGCGACCCCGCCGCCATCACCCAGCAGTTCGTGAGCTACCTTAACGATATCTTCCAAGGTGACTTGCGATTTGACCAGGTAGCGGTCGGCACCCAGTTTGTCGGCACGCTGTTGATCGTCGCTCTGACCCAGAGCAGTCAGCATAATTACTCTGACGTCTTTTAAGCCGTCCGTATTGCGCATGATGTCGAGCATCTCGAAACCGCTGATTTTGGGCATCATAACATCGGCAATTATCAGATTGGGCTTTTCGGCTTTGGCGACCACCAGAGCCTCTTCGCCGTCGCGAGCCGATACAATGGTGTAGCCTTCGGCCTGCAGGCGGGCTTCATAGATCTCGCGCAGGTTGTTATCGTCTTCGACGAGCAGTAGTTTTGCCATAGAGTTATCCTTGCCTTATTTCGCTAATGGTTAGGTTTGACTTCATTGTATCACGGTGTCACTTCGGTGTTAATCGGTTTAACGACGTTAGGATCGGCGCCGGCGGCCTCCAGCTCGTGCGCCTGCTGCACGCTCAGCCGCGGCAGGTTGATATAAAAGCTGCTGCCTTCGCCAACCACACTCTCTGCCCAGATGCGGCCATTGTATAACTCGATAATCTTGCGGCAGATAAATAATCCCAACCCGGTACCTCCTATGGTACGAGTGGCCGAGTTATCAACCCGGTAGAACTTCTGGAATAAATGCGGCAGGTCGGCGGCCGGAATGCCCGGACCGGTATCTTTAACGTAGCACTGCACCACCTGATCGTTACCGGTCAGGCCAACCGAAATCTTGCCCTCCGGCGTGTACTTTACGGCGTTGTCGAACAGATTGGTAACCACCTCGCGCAGCCGATCGGCGTCCACATTGACGTAATATAGCGGTCGCACCACGTGGTCCCCGCCCTCTTTGGTGGCATTAATGGTTTTATCAGGGCTGCCGGTGGTGAAATCCATAAATAGGCCCTTTTTTTCTGCCACCAACCGCAAGTCGCTGGTTAGTTGTTCCAGGAATTCGCCCAGTTCAACCACCGTCGGGTGACTGGTCAGCCGGCCGTCTTCGGCCCTGGCACTGGTTAACAGATCTTGAAACAGTTGTCCGAGGTGCTGAGTTGAGGAATGGGCCTTTTCCAGGTAGCTACGAGCGCGGCTGTCGATGGTGGATACTTTGTCGTTCAGCGCCAGAGCCAGGTAGCCTTCGATGGCCGCCACCGGGGTGCGCATTTCATGGCTGGCGGTACTGATAAAGTCGGCGCGCTGCTTTTCGCCGGCCCGCTCCTGGCTGACATTATTAAAAACGGCCACGGCGGCCGTAACCTGCTTATCCTCACCTGCTAGCGGCGAAACATTAAGTGAAACCGACAGCTGGCGCTTATCACGTGTCAGCAAAAAGATATTGTCGCCGCGAACGCTCTGCTCGGAGTTGAACACGCCGTACAATGGATTCTCGGCTTTGGGCAACAGCTCGCCCTTGTCGTTTACCAGCTGCATAACGGCCTTAACGTCTATGCCGGTGGCCTCATCGACGCTCCAGCCGCAAATGGCGGCCGCGCCGGGGTTAATCAGCTGAATAACGTGCTCGTCATCAATTAAAATAACGCCATCCTCAATGCTGTCGAGGATGACCTTAAACTTTTGGGTTTCATCTTGCAGGTTGGCCGGAAGACGGGTCGGCTTTTTGCCAGCCGCCTTCTTATCCCCACCGCCAAAGAGTTTCATATCAACAGTTTAGCAAAAAATAGTTAATATGCTTATGCCTTTCAGGTGGTGAACGTCTGACAGCCGGCGGATTGCCTAGCTTACTTTTTGGCATAGATACACTCCGTATATAAAAAGTATACCTAAATGATACACTCCGTGTATCACCACCTAAAATGAACACGCCCACCTGCCCCAGCCGGGTAACTAGACGGCCATTAACAGACATGGTAAGCTAACCAAACTGCGCACAAGGCCTCCCATGCTTCGCTCGCGGCCTCATCGTCTAACGGTTAGGACACCAGGTTCTCATCCTGGCAATCGGGGTTCGATTCCCCGTGAGGTCACCAAAAAAGACTCAGAGTCATTCTGGGTCTTTTTTGATGCTACGAGCTCTGCCTCTAACACCTTTGCTTGCTTGAATGGCAAGCCAACTTTTATGGTTCCAAATTTTTGATTCGCATTTATCGTCAAACCCTCCGGCAAAGCCATATGTTGGAACCGAACCCTGTCATCGTCCTGTGCTATTGACCACATACTAGCTACGTTTGCCATAAAATCTATAGCCAAATTCAGCACACGGTCAGTATCCACGAACTCTTGCTTAATATCAGACAGCTCCAACTCCAACCGAGAACGCTCTATAGCTAGTTCGTCCCTAAAGTCCTTTAGCTCATCATCTGTTATTGTGCCTACACGACACATTTCAATATAGCCAGATTTCTTTTTATCCAGAGCTGCAATGTCAGTTTCAGCTTTTTGGCGGCGTGATATGGTCTCGGCATAATCCGTATTCCACTTACGGACCACAATCTCCTTAAAGGCTCTTAATGCACCAACGGAGGGCTGAACGCCCTCCATTAGTTTCAAGTACGCCGTCTGTACTTGCTCACGAGGCAAAGCTAGGTGTGTCAGGCTCCCAATATACTGAACACACCCCTCAGGTAACTAGCTAGTAAAAGAGGTAAATATTAAGTAACATTGTAGTATATATT
>PFOA01000006.1 GCA_002792275.1 Candidatus Saccharibacteria bacterium CG_4_10_14_0_2_um_filter_52_9
AAGGAGCTAGCTTAGCTGGTTTTGCTGGGCTAGAGCCTTAACAAAAAAGGCTTTGCTGCTGACCAGTGCGATATTCCT
This sequence comes from Candidatus Saccharibacteria bacterium CG_4_10_14_0_2_um_filter_52_9, assembly GCA_002792275.1. GTDB lineage: Bacteria > Patescibacteriota > Saccharimonadia > Saccharimonadales > UBA4665 > UBA5150. Next base: position 79 of record PFOA01000006.1, read on the forward strand.
GACAGTCGGCGCAGTAATAGTAGTTGCCTTATTGGCGCTGACCGGTGATAAGCCAGCGCCCAAACCGCTTAGCAGTAACTACTCGGTCAGCAATATTGGTCTGGATCAGCTAAAAGTCTCAGACTTACAAGTCGGCCAGAATAACCGCCTGACAATCAACGGTGAGCTGAAGATAAACAAAGGCTTGGTGTTAGCTCCCGGTAGCTTGCCGGCCAACCCCCAGACCGGCCAGATTTACCTCAACAGCGACGACCACAAGATTTACTACTACAACGGCACGACTTTTATTGATCTGGCTACCAGCGATAGCCTGAGCTTGATATCCGGCACCGGTATTGCTGTAACCGGCCAGACCATCCGTAACACCGGCGTAATCAGTGTTACCGGCACGCCCGGCCAGATAAACGTTTCATCTGCTAATGGTGACATAACTTTGAGTTTGGTAGCTCAGCCGGCCAGCAGCGGCGTCGCCCTGGGAGCCTCTCATACCAGCGGCTCACTGGCCATGTTTGATAGCAATAGCGCCGTTACGGACTCCATATTGAGCCAGAGCGGAACAGCGGTTACGCTGGGCGGCAGTCTGAACGTCAGCGGTGCCACCAGCGCCGCCAGCTTTAGCGGCAACGGCGCCAACCTAACCAGCCTGAACGCCACCAACATCACTACCGGCACGCTCAGTGACGCCCGCCTGAGCGCTAACGTCGCCCTGCTCAACGCCAACCAGACCTTCACCGGCAACAACATCTTCAGCGGTACCTTCCTGCACCAGAACGCCAGTAACTCAGTAACAGCCTTCCAAATCCAGAATGCAGGGGCGCAGACGCTCTTAGTGGCTAATACTACCTCCCAGCAGGTGGCGATTGGCCCGGCGGCGGTTCCGGCTAATGGCGTCCTAACTGTCGGTACCAACACCACCGTAGCCACCGGTGGCCTGTACCTCGGCACCGACACCAGCCTGTACCGCTCAGCTGCCAATACCTTAAACCTCGGCGTGGATGATAGTCTCAAGGTGACCAATGTCGCCGGAGACTCAATTGGGCTGCAGTCTGATACAACCAGTACTTATCTCGATGGTCGTACTACTGGGACAGATAACTGGGTGCTTGCTGCTCGGGTGAGTGGTGATTCTGCCGCTCGTTTTTCCATTAAGGCGAATGGTCAGACCCAGTGGGGTGATGGCACCTCACAAGATGTAACTTTGTCGCGCGCTTTCACTGGCGTCTTGCGTCTGGAAGGTATCGGCACCAATGGCGCTGGCGCCCGACTGTTCTTCGGCGACGGCAATAATACGACCAACCAAAACGCTTGGATAGGCGAATACGGCGCCACCGATAGCGACATATTGCAGCTTCACGGCAAGTCGGGAGTGGGATATCTGTTACCGGAACACCGGCAGACGTCGCTACGTTCACCAGTGCCGGCCAGTTGCAGCTGCCGACCACTGGCTCAACTGGTGGCCTGCTGCTGGGCGGTGACACCAATTTGTACCGCTCGGCCGCCGACCGCCTGCAAACAGACGACAGTTTCGTAATCGGTAGCTTTGGCACCGCACCTTCCAGCCCGGTCAACGGCCAAATGTACTACGACACCGGCCTGAATAAGTTCCAGTGTTACGAAAACGGCGCCTACACTAACTGTACTGGCTCGAGCAGCACTCCTACGCTACAGAGCGCCTATGAC
>PFOA01000079.1 GCA_002792275.1 Candidatus Saccharibacteria bacterium CG_4_10_14_0_2_um_filter_52_9
GGTTTTGCGAAAATTTTCCGGATCACGGCCCCAGATCTGGGCGATTAGGGGCTGTTCGGCCTCGGTAAACCGGAGTTTCTTGAGCAGTTTGGCGCGGCCGGGGCTTTGCAGGCCATCAACATTCACAAACTCCGTAAAATACAGATCCGGCGGCGCGCAATCAGCCACAATCTGCCGAAAAACCGTATCGGTAACCTCGTCCATTGGCGTCAATACAAAGAAGGGCCTAGGCAACTCGGACAAATAACTCATGAACTTAATTATAGGCTACGCGGCTTTGCGGCGGGTTTCTTCGTAGTCAGCCGGAAGATGCGGCTTGAGCTGTTTAAGCAGTTGGGTTCTAGGATCCTTGCTTTTACGGCCACCATATACATCCTGGAAACCTTCCCAGTCCTGACGTGCCCGGGCATCCAATTGAAGCTTGGAAGCATATTCAATTGCTCTTAATCCCTGATAGCCTAAGGCCTGCCAAAAATCTCGTCGGGCTTTTTCGTGGTACTTCTTAGCGTTCTTGGCGGCACCGGTCTGCACATCGTAAATACCGGCCATGTATCGATCAATTATCGGATCAGCGTGTTCGGGCACATTTGAAGCCGTGTCAAAACCAAGACGCATAACCTTTTGGTTGATGTTCCTGACGGCGTCCGTCAGATGTTTGCTGCGTTGCTGCAGACTCGTGTAGGTGCCGAGTTCGCCAACAACTGTCGGTATAGGCTTTTGTGGCTTGTGGAGTGGTTTAATAACGATATCGCCGGCATAAATGCTAAGAATAGCCTGTTCTATATCTGCCAAGCGCGATAGCCGCTCTTCGTGATGTCGACCACCGTAACGGGCTCTATATGAGATATACCCGATATCAAGATCAGATTGTAGCTCTTCGTCGGTGGGAACGATGTCTCGTTTTTCGATTTGCTGCCTGCGGCTATCTAAAAGTGGTCTGCCGTCTGAGTCATACTGTTTGCGCAAAGCCGTTTTGGCGTCGATGCCTTTGCTCCGGGCGTACGCACCCTTGGAGGCTAGAATCAGGCCAGGCAGAGCTTGCTTGGATTTATAAACGCTCTGGGGATTCTCATTATTCTGTATATTACGGCGCGATCGATCTTCAATATTCAACCACATCAAGGTATCGATTTCAGCGTCGAGCCGATCAATGGCTGTTCTCTGCTCGACCGTCAGGCCAGGATTAAAATAGCCCTCGCCAACTTCTTCGGCATGTGAGCTAAGATGTTGAGCATCGGCAAGGAAAGCGCCTTGTTGCTCGTGAATTACCGGATTCTTTCTGGGCATAACAGATGATATTATATCACGCTTATGCAAGTTTGGCAAGAGTGCTTGCCCTGATCCATAATGGCCACCCGGTCGCATAGCACTTCGGCCTCTTCCATGTAGTGAGTCGTTAGTAGGACTGTCACGCCGCGGTCGCACACCCGCCGGGTCAGCTTCCAGAGATTGCGGCGAGCCTGGGGGTCAAGACCGGTGGTCGGTTCATCCATAAAAAAGACTTTCGGGCGGTGCACCAGGGCGGCGGCAATGCTCAGACGCTGGCGCTGGCCGCCCGATAGTTGCTCGGCAAAGCTACTAGCCTTCTCGCTGAGGTCAACATCATCCAGAAACTCCATGGCATTGACCTTTTCGCCGTAGGCAGCCCCAAAGAGCTCAATAATCTCGGTTAGCTTGGTCTTGTCCTGAAAGGCCGGGCTTTGCGGTTGCACACCGATAATCTTTTTTATGGCGTTCGGGTCTTTGGCAACGTCTATACCGTGAACCGTGATATTGCCGCCATCGATTTCGCGCATCGTTTCGATCATTTCCAGGGTGGTGGTTTTGCCGGCACCGTTGGGGCCGAGGATGCCAAAAATCTCGCCCTTTTTTACCTCAAAAGAAATACCGTCAACAGCGACCTTATCACCATAAATCTTCTTCAGATTTTTTACTCTCAGAACTGTTTCTGCCATGTATAACCTTTACTATAACAAAGCGCCCGGTCCATTACTGGAGCCGGGCGCCTGTACTGCTCGCTTAAATTAGCGAGTGCGCTTAACGGTCAGGAAACCGTTGCGAGGGTTCTCGTTGACTTCCATGCCGCTTGGCAGATCAGTCGCTTCCGGGCGCTGGTCTTTGCTGAAGTAGTAAATAGTCTGTTCTTTACCGCCGCGTAATACGACAGCCTTTGAGTTAAGGTAGTACGTTACGCCTTTTGAGTTCGTGTGCTTGTAAGCCATGGTGACTCTCCCTCTCTTATCATTAGTGATGTACACCTAACATACTCTGGTGGCTTTTTGTTTGTCAACCCCTTATAACAGAGTTACCGGTGTTATAAGTGTTGTTTTAGCGACGCTACCCCTGTTAGCAAAACATGAGCGGTTTTTTCCTTGCACTACTCGGGGGGCATGTATTACACTGTTTCGGTAAGCATAAAAGTAATAAAGAGGTGGAGCGAGGGAAGCATGGAATTTTCTAACCGCAATGTACAACCGCAAGCTGCGGCTCCGGGTGCGCAAAATACAGCGGCCGGGAACCAGGGCAGTAAAAAAAGAGGCGACAAGGGCAAATGGGGTCGCATTGGCGTCGTTACTGCCTATGCCGCTGTAGTAGTTCTGCTGATAGCAGTTATCGTAACAACCATAACTGGTGGAGGTAAAAAGGAAAGCGAATACGTCGACAGCACTAAGCTGCAGGCCGTCTTCCTTAACACCGGCCAGGTTTACTTCGGTAATATTAAGACATTGAACAGCAAGTACTTCGTTGTAACAAACATTTACTACTTGCAGACTTCTAACGCATCCGCAGATGCCAAAGCCGCTGCCAACACTAACGTTTCGTTAGTTAAGCTAGGCTGTGAACTGCACGAGCCATATGACCAGATGGTCATTAACCGTGATCAGGTCACCTTCTGGGAGAACCTGCAGGACAACGGCCAGGTGGCAACAGCTGTTTCAACCTTCAAGAAACAGAACCCCAACGGCCAGAAGTGTGCTGACCAGAGCTCAAGCTCCAGCAGTAACAGCAGTAACAGCGTACAAAGCGCTACTCCTGCCAAGCCCTAGTCAGTCTTCTATCTGACAATCTTAAGACGTCCCTCTTTGGAGGGGCGTTTTTGTTAGGCTGTATGTTTACGGAACCAACGGTTGGTGATGAAGAAAAAGGCTGCTGTTGTGCCGCTCAGGACAGCCACCACAATGCTCCAACCGGCCAGGTCTGGTGACCAGCGCGGGCTAACAAACGAGAACTTATAGAGCGCGTCCGGTATGTTGGCCGGTTTGGCAACAGTGTGCGACAAAACGTATGCCTCAATACAAGGCACGCGATTGCGGCCCGAGAAATCGGTAGGATTTTGCTGTTCGCAGAGCTTTTGGGCGTCGCTGTAGACCTGGGAGTTGGCGTGCAGGAACAGATCATTCTGGGCGCTGGTTAGCCGTTCGTAGGTGTACTTTAGCTGGATTGGCGGATAGACAGCGTTCTGGCCGGCTGTCAGATCGGTGTTCATATGAGTCGTAACATAGGCCTGCAGAGCCTTGAGCGGTGTTTGTACGTCGCTATTATTTTTATCAGCCGCGTAGACGGCATCACGCAGTTGAATCATCTGTTGATTGTTGGTCCGCAGAGCAAAAATAGCCACCACGCCGCTCAGAATTGTCAGTATTAAAAAATAGACCGGGTGTATGCGTCGTAATTTTGTCCAGAAGTGATGAAGCTGTCTTTTATTCATGTCGCCTATGGTAATATAGTACCCTATAACCATGCATATTTACTTCTCGGGAATTGGCGGTGCGGGCATCGGTCCGTTAGCCCAGATCGCCCACCAGGCCGGTTACGAAGTGTCGGGTTCCGACCAGCAGAGTTCGCAGTATGTAGATTACCTGCGTAAGCATGGTTTCAAAAATATTCATATCGGCCAGTCTGTCGAGGAAATCTCCAAAATTCATACACAGAAGCCGATTGATTGGTTCGTTTACAGCTCTTCCCTGTCGGCCGATCACCCGGAACTGGCCTTTTGCCGCCAGCAGGGCATTAAAACCAGCAAGCGTGACGAATTGTTAAACCGGATCATTGCCGACAAGAACCTCAAACTGATTGCTGTGGCCGGCACGCATGGCAAAACCACCACCACGGCCATGGTTATCTGGCTGTTTAAGCAGTTGGGCGTGCCGGTTAGCTACTCGGTTGGTGCCAAGCTGTCGTTTGGCGATATGGGCCACTATGAACCAGACTCGGAATATTTTGTTTACGAAGCCGATGAATTCGATCGCAACTTTCTGGCTTTTGAGCCGGACGTTAGTCTGATTACCGGTGTCAGCTGGGACCACCACGAGATCTTCCCGACCCGCGACGATTACCGGGCGGCCTTTAAAGATTTTACCAGCCAATCGCGCCATACCATTATGTGGCAGGAGGATGCCGATTACCTGGAACTACAGCAGTCCACCGATTGCACGGTAATGAACTGGGAAGACAACCGCCAGGTGCTGACTGTGAAGGGCTTTTATAACCGCCTGGACGCCTGGCTGGCCGTGGAAACCGTGCACTGGATCACCGATGCCGCCGAAGCCAGCCTGATTGACAGCGTTAACAGCTTCCCAAGCCTGTCGCGGCGCATGGAAGAGTTAATCCCCGGCCTGTTTAGCGACTATGCCCACACTCCCGAGAAAATTAAAGGCGCCATGAGCGTAGCCGGTGAAATGGCGGCCGAGACCGGCCAAAAGCTGGCGGTTGTCTATGAACCTTTAACTAACCGTCGCCAGCACCACATGATGGATGATTATAAAGATGTTTTCGCCGGTGCCGACAAGCTTTACTGGATCCCCAGTTACCTGGCCCGCGAAGACCCTTCTCAACGGGTAATTGAGCCGTCCGAACTGATTGCCAAGCTCGACGACCCTTCAATTGCCTCGGCCATGAAACGCGACGCCCAGCTCAAACAAGCCATTCAAAAACACCTTGCTGATGGCGACATGGTTGTAGCCATGGCCGGCGGCGGCGGCGACAGCCTGGACGACTGGCTCCGCCGAGAGTTCTTAAAGTAGCCGGGTCAACAGTATGCAAGTTAGTCCTGCAACGGCGACACCTACGGCTGCCAGTTTCTGCTTTAGATAATCCTTTTCGCCAAGTAGAACTATGCCAAGCAGTACTGTAATGATGACACTCAGACTGGATATGTATGATGAAACACTCAGCTTACCGCCATAATAAAAAGTCAGCACAAAGCTGTTGGCCGAAATTGTCCTGAATAACATCAGTGTCTGTATTTGGCGGTTTTTAAAAATGGCCATTGAAAAATTCCGGTTCCTAAGCAACATGATGGCCCACATCACAATTACCGAGCCCGTCCAAGCCGGCACGGTGTATGCAAAGTATCCCACCAGATGAAGCAGTTCCTTCTCGACTAAGTTCAGTAGGCTGATGACTATCGAGGCGGTTATGCCCCATTCGATGCCGCGCCGGGTCAACGATCTGTCGCCCTTTTGCCTGACAATTACGACTGCCAGAAAGATAAGTAAGCCACCGGCTATCTGCAACGGCACGATGTCTTCATTAAGGAAAACTATGCCTAGTATGGTGGTGAAAAGTATTCGAAGATTATAAAGCACTGAGTAGACGCTGGCTTCCAGGTATTGCAATGCTTTAACGTTGCTCAAGTGTAGGCCGATGCCAAGCACCAGTGATGCCAAGATCAATAGCAGGCTGTTACGATTATAGCTTGCCGAAACGTGGACGAAAGGCCGAATGAACCAGAGCGGCAAGATGGTAGCGGTAGCCATGATGGTAGCTAATGTCCAGCGATCTATATTGTTTATTAACGCTCTTCTGAGCACCAGGTTGTAGCCGCTAAGACCAACCAAGTGAAAGCCCAGGAACAACTCCCACATCTAAGCTTCGTCCCAGCCGTGTTCGGCATAGCGGTTGCCGGCTTTTATTTCCGCCAGGAAGAATTTTACGTACGGAGTGAGGTTTTCTGGAAGTTCTTCGGAGTCAAACCAGGCTAGTTCGGCGTGTACATGGGGTTCGGCGTTGCGTAACTCGCCCTCCCAAGTTGTGGCTTCGAAGATTACATCTAGCCACGGTGCGGGCTCTTCCTCGATGGAGGTAGTGCGATAGACGCTGAGTAGATGCTTGAGGTTCTGCGGCTTAATATCGACGCCGGTTTCTTCTTTGGCTTCGCGGATAGCGGCTTGAGCTACGCTTTCGCCGGGGTCGACTTTGCCGGCCGGCAGGCCGTAGCGGCCGTTCATCCATTTGGTGTTTTCACGGAGCAGAAAAGCAATCTTACCGTCTTTGCGAAAAATTATAAAGGCCGCGACATGCGCCTTGGCGCCGGTGTACTTCATCGATTGTCGCCACTGCCGCCCAACACGCCGCGGCTTTTGCGGCTTTGTAGTTTATCCAGGTTTTGTTGGGCGATGGTTTCCAGCGGCACGCCCAGGTGATGGGCAAAGACAGCCAGGTACCATAGCACGTCGCCGACTTCGGCGGCCATTTCGGCTTTGTCGGCATCAGAAACTTTGCCGTTCTTATCACGGATGATCTTTTTAACCTTTTCGGCAATCTCGCCGGCTTCGCCGTTGATGCCCAGCACCCAGTGTAAAAGGTCGCGGAATTCGCTGTCGCTGGATATAACGGTTGTTAGGGCCTGCTTTTGATAATCGTTGAGGTTCATGAAGTTATTGTATCACCGTCGATGGTCACGGCGCCCTGGCGGATGACTTCGATGGCGTCGTCGATGATGCGGATAATGGTTGACGGTTGGCGGCCAGAGACATCGCCGCCGTCGATGTAAAAGTCGACCTCTTTACCAAAATATTTTTGGGCCTGTTCTATAGTTGTGGCTGGCGGGGCGGCCGGTTGGTTGGCACTGCTGGTGAGCAATGGGCCGGTTTGCTGTAGGAGATTTTGCAGGTCTTTGTTGTCCGGAATGCGGACGGCCAGGCTCATTTTACTTTGATGCAGATAGGCCAGCTTGGGGTCAGCGGCCGGAATGATAACGCTGACGGCTCCAGGCCAGAACTGCTCGACGGCTTTGAGGTAGCGGTGTTTGAACCCGAGTTCTTCCAACTGCTCCAGGTTAGCCGCGATCAGGGTGCCAGGTTTGGCGTCGCGCTTTTTCAGTTCATAAAGTCGGGCTACAGCCGACTGGTCGGCGGCGCGAGCCACAACGCCATAGACGGTGTCGGTTAGCATGACGCCAATGGCGCCGGTTTGCCGTAACTGATCTGTAAGGCTGTCAAACACAGCCCCAGTGTACACTATCCGATCTTGCCGGTTTGTTTCAGGTAGGCTAAGACAGTCAGGGCGGCCAGGCCGAGCACAATAATAACTGTCGCGAAGATCGCAGCAATAACATTATTGTTATGTGGCTTGGGCTCGGCTTTTGGCTTGGGAGCCTTCTTGTCTTCGTGGTGCGGCTTGGCAGGTTCCGGCTTGGCGCTTTGAGGAGGATCGGCCGGGTCGGCCTGCTGTGGAGGCGGCGCCACTACGTCCATGGCCGGTTGTTGTTTTACTTCCATACTATCAAGCATTGTAGCATAAGCGATTAGGGGGCGGGACTTAGTCAAAGACCGGCGTTCATTGTATTATAGAAGCACTTAATGATTCAGATTATTCTTCGGCTAGTTAAACGCTTTACTGTTCTGGTGCCGGGCATTGTCATCACCTATTTTTCGGTACGTAATATTTTTCCGTATTTCGACAATCACCTGCCGTTAGGCTTGGCGATTTTGGTGACTTACGCGCTCGGTGCCTATGTTTTTGTGCCGGTGATTATCCGCTTGGTCAGGATTTTACGACCGGTCGATCATTTGCCGTTGTACTGTGTTACACCCGACGGTTTTGCATCTGACCCGCTGAATATCGGCATCATTGCTACCCGCCGCGAGCTGATCCAAACCATGGAAAAAGTCGGTTGGCACGTAGCCGATCCGCACAGTCCGCGCAACCTGATTCGCCAGGTACTCAGCACGGTCTATGGCTGGTCATACCCTAATGCGCCGGTGAGCAGTCTGTATTTGTTCGGCCGCAAGCAGGACATCGCTTTCGAAATACCGATCGAGGGCTCTGCCGGACAGCGGCACCACGTTCGGTTTTGGGCAACCACTTTTGAGGGCGAAAGGCCGCTCAGCATCCGCACCATTCACTGGCATCACCGCCGGGCGCACGTTCAGGGTAACGATAACCTGCTCTGGGTGGGTTCTGCCTCGCTCGATAAAGGCATTGGTTTTATCCGTCATAATCTACAAATCACTCACATGATCGATCCGGACACCGGCAAAGAACGCCAGCTGATAATCAACCAGCTGGAAGCCTGCAAATTAGCCAAAGAAATTGAATCGGTTGAGCTGGAGAAGCCTTATCGGCTGATTAACCGCGTACTGACCGGCTACCTGCACACCGACGGCAAGATGCACGTCGTGACACTGCATAGTTAAAGACTTAGAGGCCGCCGTAGCCGTAACCGTAGCCCGGATAGTTCTGGGCCGGCTTGTAGTAGTCTGTAATCTTGAGCGGTAGTTGGCCGCTTGCCGGACCGCCGACCGGCATAATGTATAGCTGGCTACTGCTTTTGGAAACCAGGGTGTAGGCGTCGCTGAACCAGCCGTAGGGCGAATAGCCGCTCAGGGTGGCGATTTGTTTCTTGGCGCCGGCCTTGGCGTCGCCGGTGAACAGGCTGTTTTTGCCGTCGCGCAGTTCGGTCCAGAAGGTCAGCTTGCCGGAGAGTGATATCAGGAAGGTCGGATAGCCATTATCGAAAGTGCTCTGGTCGACACTGGCGACTTTGACGGCCTGATCTTCGAACTGGTAGTAGTTGAGTTTGTTGGCCGTGTTGTCGTAGACTCCGAAGTAGACAGCTTGCGGTTCATACAAGGCCGCCTGGATATAGCCGGTACTGGTTGTTAGGAATGATCGGTAGTCCTTTTTGTTCTGACCGCCCGGGCTGACGGCGCGGATGGTGTCGTTCTTACCATCGGCAGAGGCACCGCCGAAGGTGAACCACTGGGTGCTGTAAACGACTGAACCGTTCAGGATGTAGTAGTTGGAAAAGTTTTGGTAGGCATACTTGCTGGCATCGCCTTCGGCCAGGTTTTGATCCAGTTGATTGAGCTGTTGGTGCTCGGCATCATAGCTTTTTAGTACCTGTTTGCTGGCCTGCCACTGCGAAGAGCTGTTGCGTACCAGAGAGTAAACAAAAGCATGCTCATACCAACCGACAAGTGTGAAA
>PFOA01000074.1 GCA_002792275.1 Candidatus Saccharibacteria bacterium CG_4_10_14_0_2_um_filter_52_9
CCCCACCCCTACTACCCAGTCTCCTTACGGCGGCACAGCCAGAGCCATCCCGGGCACCATCCAAGCCGAAGACTTTGACAATGGTGGCGAAGGCATTAGTTACCATGACACAGGCTCCAGTAATGCTCTCGGCCAATACCGCACCAACGTAGGCGTAGATATTGAGGCCAGCCAAGATACAGGTGGCGGTTACAGCTTAGGCTATGTAGCCAGCGGTGAATGGACTGAATATACCGTTAACACCACAGCCGGTACCTACAACCTAAGTGGCCGTCTAGCCACCGCCACAGGCGGAACAGTGACGGTTAAACTAGACGGTACTACTCTTGGCACCTTTACGGTACCCAACACTGGCGGCTGGTACACCTGGGCTACCCGAACTCTTTCCAACATCACAGTTCCAGCCGGCACCGGCAAAATACTGAGGATAGAGTTTAGTGGCGGAGCGGTGAATACCAACAGCATAGTCTTTACTTCCGTTGCCTCTCCCACCCCCACACCTACCCCGACTCCTACTCCAGACACCACCCCTCCAACCGTCAGCCTCACAGCACCTACTGCCAATGCTACAGTCTCCGGAAGCAGCGTAGCCCTCACAGCCACCGCCACCGACAACACCGCCGTCTCCGGTGTTCAGTTCAAACTAGACGGTAATAACCTGGGCCCAGAAGACACCACTAGCCCCTACACCTACACCTGGAATACCACAACTCTTGGTAACGGTACCTACGTCCTAACCGCCGTAGCTCGTGACGCCGCCGGCAACACCAAAACCAGCACCAGCCTAACCGTTACGGTTAATAACACCGTTACTCCTCCACCAGACACCACTGCCCCAACCACCCCCTCCGGCCTAACCAGCAGCGGTAAGACTACTACCAGCATCAGCCTGGCTTGGAACGCCTCCACCGATACCGGTGGCTCCGGCCTAGCCGGCTACAAGGTCTACCGTAACAACAGCTTCGTAGCCAGCACCACCCAGCTTAGTTACACAGACATCGGCCTAATCCCAACCTCGTCCTACAGCTACAAACTAGCCGCCTACGACAATGCCGCTAACACTTCCGCCCAAACTTTAGCCTTAAGTGTTACCACCAGCACCAATACCCAGCCACCACCTGTCACGACTCCTAAAGCCGACTTCAACAACGACAACATAGTTAACATCATTGACTTCAGCATCTTCCTAGCCCACTACAACACCAACTACTCCCCCTGCGACCTGAACTCCGACGGCAAGGTTAACATCATTGACTTCAGTATCTTCTTAACTAAGTGGGGGACACAAGGATGAACAAACGACTGCTAGTAAGACTTGGTACCATCATAGCTACCGGACTATTAACACTTGGCTTAGCCCGACCTGGCTATGCAGCCAGCGTCAACATGTATCTTACGGCTCCAAGCACTTCGGTAGCTAAAGGCCACACCCTAAGCGTAGGTGTTCACGTTAATAGCGGCAGCACAGCCATTAACGCCGTCCAGGCCAACCTGACCTATCCCACTGATAAGCTAGACTTCGTCAGTATTGCTTCTTCATCGGCTTTCCCGGTTGAGTCAGAGAATAACGGCGGTAATGGAGCGATCCGCATCGGCCGTGGCGTCATAGGCTCGGTTAAAGACGACCAGCTTATAGCCACCATAACCTTTAAGGCTAAGGCCGTCGGCACAGCCGAAGTTAACCTTGCCACTAGCTCATCAGCCACAGAGCCAGGGAATAACAAGCTAGTCTCAGCCTCCACCACCGGCTCCCAATACACGATAACCGATGAAGCTG
>PFOA01000018.1 GCA_002792275.1 Candidatus Saccharibacteria bacterium CG_4_10_14_0_2_um_filter_52_9
GTTTGTCCGAGCTCTCTAAGATGACTTTTCGCTGTTCGACAGCATCCGGGCGATCGGTCATACCACGATCTCCTCAATGCTCTTTAGGGTGTCTTCACGGCTAAAGAAGTCTCCCTTTACGCCGGTATGTTTGGTCATGACACTCATGTTCTGGGTGAAGTTCTGGATCAGTTTTTTGGCCTTGGCGTAGTCGGTGCGATCGACCGGGCTGAGCTCGTTTTCACCAATGATGGCAATGATGCCCTTAAGGGAATCATACTTCTGCAATAGAGCCTGCACGCGCACACTGAGCACGTAGTGGCGCTCGCCGACGATTTCCGGAGTCAGCAGAGACGAAGTTGTCAGACTGAGGTCAACCGCCGGACGAATACCCTGCTCAGCCACGCGGCGGCTCAGAACGATAACTGAGTCCATTTCGTGCTGGATAAACTGCACCGCCGGGTCGCTGATGTCATCGGCCGGCACATAAATGGTCTGAACTGAGGTAATCGAACCGTTTTCGTTGGAACTCAAGCGATCCTGCAGGATCTTAACATCACTGAAAATGGTTGGCTCGTAGCCGCCCTCACTCGGAACTTCATCAAGGATAGTACCCAGCTCATTGCGGGCCTGAATGTAGCGGTACATGTTGTCGGCAAAGAACAGCACGTCGCGTTTTTGTTCGTCGCGGAAGTACTCGGCCGCGGCCGTGGCCGACACGCCAACCAGTGAACGCTGTACCGGATTCTCATTCATCTGGGCAAAGAACATGCAGGTGTTTTTGAGCAGGTCGTTGTCTTTTAGCGTGGTGTAAAGCTCGTGGCCTTCCCTGATACGTTCACCAATCCCCGAGAAGAACGACAGGCCGCCGCCCGACTTGGCAATGTTATTAATCAGCTCCATGGTCAGCACCGTCTTACCGACGCCGGCGCCGCCGATAATACCGATTTTGCGGCCCTTTACGAACGGCGTAAAGAAGTCGATGACCTTAATGCCGGTTCCCAGGATTTCCGGTTTGGCGCTGGTAAAGTTGCTGGTGCGAGCCGGTAGTTTAAGTATGTCTTTGGTAGCCACGCCCTCGCCATGAATCGGTTCCATGCCGTCCAACGGATCGCCCAGAGCGTTCATAATCCGGCCGATGGTGCTATCGCCGATTGGTATTTCGATGCCCTTGCGGGTGCGCTCAACTTCCATGCCTTTGCTAATTCGGAAGTCACTGCGGATGTTCAGGCAAAAGGCTATACCGCCGGCATCCAGTCGGTTAACCAGCAACTGTGTGTTGTGGTCGTTTTGAACTTCCACCAACTCGTTTAGGGCTGGCGGATCATCATCGAACTGAGCACGCACGATAAGGTCTTTAACGCTGATGACTCGGCCGGCCATACTAAATCCTGGCCCCCAACTGGCTCTTTTTGAGGCCGTTAATAATCTCCTTCAGGCGTTCGTCTTTAACAGCCCGTTTGGCGCGGTTGAAGTCCAGATGTATATCGTCTTTTATCTCGCTGGCTCGCTGGTGTGAGGAACTCATGGCTTGAAAGCGCGAGGCATATTGAGCCAGCTTGGATTCCAGAATCAACTGGCTGACGGCAATCTGCATCATGGAGCGTTCCAGGTGAGCCGCCACTGCGTAGGTGCTGGGTTCAAAGATGTAGGTTTTTTCGCTGATGAAATCTTCGGCTTTCTCGCTTTCGTTACCTCGCTCCTTGACCGCGTTAGATAGTTCAATCCGTTTTACTTCTTGAGCCATCAGCGATACGTACTCCTGATAAAACATGGTTGTCGAACGATACTGCTGAACGTGCTGAACCAGCGGCACAACGTTAAAGTTTTGGTCCTTGCTGGGCATTTTGTAATACTTCTTGTACTCGATACCTCTCTGATAAAGCTGTAGTGCGCCGTGGTGACCTATAACTATTATGTCGTGCTCGGCCGGCTTATAGCTCTTGAGCATTAGCGTCACCAACTTCTGGTCGATGTCGCCGCTAAAGCCGCCTTCGGCGGTGATTATGATATAGAGTTCCTTGTTAATGACATTGCCGTCCTGGTTACCACGACCGAACTGGAAGACATCACCCACCCTCAGCTGAGAATAGATTTCCCACAACTCATTAAAGAACTTGGTTGATTGCAGTACCTGGTTTTTTATCTGGGCAATGCGCATGCTGGCAATGCCCTCAAAAGCGCTGGTCAGGTTAACCAGCATGGTCATCGACAGTTCTTCACCGGCTAGGTCGTTGGGGCGTTTCATTTCTTAGCTCCGGCGTGTTTGCGATCGTGTTTTGGCTCGACCTCGGCTGGCGGCTGGGCGGGTGGCGGTGTTACCGGTACGGCCGGAGCAGCCGGTACTGACGCACTGGCCGGTGCCTTGAGCTCAATCAGACAGCGAGCCTTTAGCTGTTCGCGGACGGCTTCATAATCTTCCTCTTTCTTGATTTGTCCTGCAAAGTCGGCGACGCTGATCTTGAGGGTGTGCAGATCGATATCAACAGTATCTTCCAGGTTGAGAATAATATCGAACATTAACTGCTGGCTGAGTAATGAAAAGATCTCGCCCGGTCCCTGAGTCAGCACCTCATTAATTCGCTTACCGGTAACCAGAGCATGGCGGGATTCGGCGGCTAGTTCGGCACCAAAGTGCGAGTACTCTTCGGCCTGGCGGTAATCGGCCAAAATTTTGAGTGTCCGGATGGCCAAATCTTTTTGACGCTTGTTGTGGCCGGTACCACCGGCACGGGTGACGCTTAGGCCAAGGTTAAGCGCCGGCCGGATGCCGGAGCGGAAGGTCTGCATATCGAGCACCCACTGGCCGTCGGTAATCGACATAATGTTAGTTGGCAGGTAGGAAGTTATGTCGCCGTTGGCGGCGTGGACTATCGGTATGCTGGTGAGTGATTTGCCACTACTTTCCAGGCGGCCGGCACGCTCCAGCAAGCCGGAGTGGGCAAAAAACATATCGCCGGGGTAGGAATCACGACCCGGGCTAACGCCGGATAACAGCGCGACTTCACGGTAGGCATGGGCATGGCTGGTCAGGTCATCGTAAATAATAATCGTGTCCTGGTCGCACTTTTGCCAAAGGTACTCGGCCATTGAACAGGCTACGTAAGGCGCCAGGTAGCTGGCAATTAGCGATTCAAACATCGTCGACACTACCACTATGGCCTTTTCCATGCCGCCGTTTTCTTCCAAACGGCTTAACAACATATCTATATCACTGCGGCGTTTGGCTATCAGGCAGTAGACCACAATCTGGTCGGTGTTTTTCTGGTTAATGGTTAGCTGGGTGGCCAGAGTGCTTTTACCGGATTTGCTGTCGCCCAGCATGGCCATGCGCTGGCCGCGCACAATCGGAAACAGAGCATCTATTGCCGAAACTCCGCTCTCCAGCTGGTCTTCCAGCAGTTTGCGATCGTGCAGTGGTGGCGCAACGTTAAAAACCGGCCAAGCCGCATCGGCGGCAATCGAGCCCTTGCCGTCCAGCGGTTCACCCATAACGGTGGTGACGCGGCCGATGAAATCTTTGCCAACCTTGCATACCAACTCGTGGTGCTGAACAACCGCCACCATACCGGAGGTCAGGCTCTCCGATCCGAGGTGCAGAATCACCACATGATCACTGTTGATCTGGTGCACAAAGCCCTTACTGCCATCCTCAAACATTACAATGGCACGAACCGTGCAGGGCTGTAGGCCGCGCACCCGCACCAGGAAATTTTCAACGGCAATAACCTCGCCAATCGGGTTGCCCTTTTCTATCAAGCTGTCGAAATGACGGTTGGCGGCACTCATGTCTTGCCTGCCTTAGGCGCAAGCTTATCGAGTAACAGCTGGTGGTTGTCGGCAAATTTCTTGCGTAGCGTGAAGTCAAAGTAGTGGTTGGTACTGCGCACCATGCAACCGGCGCCGGTGTTAGGCTGAAGGCCGATAGTCAGCAATATCTGGGGATGGATTTCACGCCGTAACCACGTTATCAGTTTTTCGATAAACGGTACCGATGGATCGGCACTAAAACTGATGTGTAGCACCGGTGCTTTGGCGACAACGGTTTCCAGAAAAGTCTGCAACTGTTTGCGATCGGCCACATGCAGCAGATTGAGCTTATTGAGCTGGGCAGTTTGATCCATCAGCTGGCTGGTTTTGGGCAGGCGGACAGCCGCCGTACCCTTGCGCAGTTTGAGCTGTAACATTGACTCATCAATCACCTGGAGTTCGCGCACCAGACGACCGACATCAACCGGACTCGATACTAGCACCGGTAGTTTCATGGCTGTCTTGGCCGGTTTAGCCGTTTCGGGTTCAGGCGCCACTGAGGATATCCTCGATAATCGCTTTTTTGTTGGTTTCCATTTCGCTCAGGATATAGTCCAGCTGGTCTGTCAGGTCAATCTGACTGCCGACCGCCGCCAGCACGTAATGGTTAACAATGTCGGCCATGTTGTCTTCAAAGCGTTTCATCAGTTGTTGTTTCTCGGCCAGGATTTCCTGCTGCACCTGATCACTCAGTACATGCCTTTGTTCATCAATCGCCACATTGGTTTTCTGGATGGAATCGATCGCCAGCTGTTTAGCATCATCGATTGATTCCTCGTACTTGCCGAACTCTTCTTTGAGCTTATTGGTGATCTCGTCCTTCATGAACTCGTTGAGCTGGGACATGGTAAGACGTAGATCCTGCTGTAGGAACATGGCATTTTCGCCGATGATTTTTTCAAAATGCAGGCGGCCGCGGTTACGCAGTTCTTCGCGGAATTCGTTGTTAAAAATGCGATCAACATCCTCTTTGGCAGCCGATTCGATTGTGCCAGCCGGATTTTTTGATCCCAGCTTGGCGGCAGGGGCGTTCCGTCCCAGCCTGACGGCCAACCAAATAAAAGCGATCCCGGCCGATCCGATTGTCGCCAGAATGAGGGCTAGCCACCAGATTGTCATGTTTGTTTACCCACCATGATTATGCTACTAATTCAAAGCGCTAAAGCTTCAGGTGTAAGTATAGCGCATCTAGTCTGTTAACAAAAGCAAACCGGCCAGTGTTTTGACGGTCTTTTCCACCGCTGCTTTTGTGGTCTGGTGACCCATGGTCAGGCGCAGGCTGGCGCGGGCATCGGCATCGCTGATACCCATCGCTTTCAGCACATGTGATGGCTCCTCGTTGGCGGCACTGCAGGCCGAACCGGCGGCAGACAGAATACCGGCCGTCTCCAGCTGGATAAGCAATCGTTCATTGTCCTGACCGGGCAGTGTCAGGTGAACGTTATTCGGCAGGCGCCACTTGCGCGAACCGTTGATAACTGCTTGGGGGATTTTGGCCTCCACGAGCTTAAAGAATTCCTGCTGCAACGCTTGTAGACGCTTGGTTTCTTGGTGGCGTCCGGCTTGAACAGACTCCAGAGCTGTGGCCAGCCCAACAGCGGCGGCAACATTTTCGGTACCACTGCGCAGACCGCGTTCCTGGCCACCGCCCTGTATCAGTGGCAGTAGCGTGGTGCCAGCTTTAACATACAACGCTCCGGATTGTTTGGATCCGTAGATTTTGCCGCCATTGATCGTCAGCAGGTCAACACCCAGCCGCGCCACATGAAGGTCGAGATAATTGGCCGCCTGGCAGGCGTCGGTATGAAAATATAGCGGCAGATTTTTACGTCCTGCTCGCTTTTCGGCAACAACTTTGGCAATCTGCCTGATGGGCTGAATGGTGCCGATCTCGTTATTGGCGTACATGATACTAACCAGAACAGTATTTTTATCAATCTTCTTCGCCAGGTTATCGAGATCCAGCCGGCCGTCGGGCTGAACAGCAACTTGGCGGCACTCATAGTTGCCGGCCGGCTCCAGTACTGACTCATGTTCAATCGAGCTAAATACTACATTGCCCTCGGGAAACCGGCGCATAACACCGTGAATAGCCAGATTATTGGCCTCGGTGCCGCCAGCCGTAAATACTACCTCGCTTGGCCGTGAGCCCAGCCAATGAGCCACTTTTGCGCGTGCTACTTCTAAGCCCTTACGAACCTCCAGAGCCGGAGTATAAGTAGCCGATGGATTATAAAAATCAGTGGCAAAATAGGGCTGCATGGCTCGTAACACAGCCGGGTCGACTGGCGTGGCCGCGGCGTGGTCTAGGTAAATAAAAGGCTTGCCTGCCATCAAAAAGGCCTAACCGGCTTGCAGCATGCGTTGATAAGCGGAGTCGACACGCTGTTGGTATATTTCAGCGGCTTTAAACAAATTCCGGGCCTCGGCCTTGGAAAGTCGCTGGTTGGCTTGTCCGTCTTGTGATTTGATCACGCCGTTGGGCCGGACATCGTAACGGGTAGTGACTACGCGGCGTTGGCCATTCTCCATCCACTCTTCGTGCCAGATCCAGGTATGCTCATCGAGGCAAAAAAACTGGCGCTGATGGCCTTTGGGTATCGGGCCGAATAGCTGGCCGCCAATTTTGGCCTCCTGTCTTAGCAGTGATCGCTCAAAATCAGCTTGGCTATCGGCGTTGCTGCGCGGAAAAATCCTAGGCAGGAAGGGTAAATTCATGGCTGTCTGACATTTCAATTTCATGTGCCCTGGCGACACTCATTTGGGCCGCCAATATGTCACGATCGGTCTGGGACATAGTTTCTGTTTTGTAGCGGTTGGCGAGGTCGACAACGTGCATTGATTTTGCGACATTTGTTTTGAGTTCTGCGTTTACTGCTGGCGACTCGGGCTGGCTTAGATCAGGGTATTGATAAGTTAGATACGTCCTGAGAGTGTTGGTGCCATTGGCCACCACCCAGCGGCGCTGTTGTACGACACCGAATTGATCGGGTTGGCGCTCGTAGGAGTGTGTCGTATTATTGTCCATCATAGTTTCATATACCAAACAGTTTAACGGCGTTGTTAGTGGTAGCGATAGCCAAATCCTGAAGGCTTTCGCCTCTTAATTCTGCCACAAAACCAGCAACTTCACCAAGCCTTTTGGGTTCGTTTATACTACCACGATAAGGGTGAGGTGTCAAGAAGGGAGCGTCAGTTTCCAGTAGTAATTTTTCCAACGGGATTGATTTGTAGACTTCCAGCTGTTCGGGATTTTTGGCAAAGGTGGCAATACCGTTAACTCCTACATACAGACCACGCTCTATCCCCTGCTGCATATTCTGCAGTGAATCGGTATAGCTGTGGAGCACGCCGCGCAGACCGCTATAGCTGTCAAAAATCGGCCAAAAATCATCAAAAGCTTCGCGAACGTGGAAAATCACCGGCAAGCCCGATTCCTGAGCCAATTCCAGCTGAAACTCGAGAGCTGCTAACTGCTGTTCCTTGGGCGAGTGGTTATAGTGATAGTCCAGGCCACATTCGCCAATGGCCACGACTTTTGATTCGGTGAGCAAGCTAGCTAAGCCGGCCATATCGGAGCTGGTTTCCGAACCGATAAACTGCTTGGCTTCGTGCGGGTGTACACCTACGGAAGCCCAGCAGTTGGCACGGTTCTTCACAAAATCCACAGCCTGACGACTGTCGGCCAGGTCGCAGCCGACACAGATCATGCGGGTCACACCCTGCTCTGTCGCAGCTTCTACTACGCCATCGGCGATTAATTCCGGATGTTTGGCCCAGATCTCTCTGGTGCTCCGCTCACCGGCGGCCGCACCGATGGATTGTATGTGGCAGTGGGTGTCGACTAATTGTTGTGTCATGGCGCCGATAGGCTTGTGCTTGTAGAATCTGCTAATTCGCTAATCCATCGACCGTGGCGATCCAGTTGATTACTTATGGCTGCCCGCTCGCCATCGTCGGTGTCTATGCGCCCGGTAAAGCCATCCAAAAGGTTGTACAGGCCGTCAATTCTACCGTCGGCGCGTTTTTCAAATTTATCAAAGCGTCCGTCGAAATGTCGACTAATCTGGCCGAAGGATTTGGCAAATTCGGTCTCGACTATCTGGCTTACATTCTCCTTTGTGGCAAAGGCCTGCAAATCTTCCTTGGTGGCGAAACCTTTCAGATCCTCCTTGGTGGCAAAGGCCTTGAGGTCATCTTTTGTGGCAAATTCTTCGCGAAGTATCTGTCGAAACTTTTTCTCATCGATTGTCATGGTGAAGCACATTGTACGCCGCTTAAAAACCAGCGTCTATTGTATTTAATAAATATGGCTCTAGCCCAGCAAAACCAGCTAAGCTAGCTCCTTTCCTTGTTGTTTAATGTATCTGCTGAG
>PFOA01000001.1 GCA_002792275.1 Candidatus Saccharibacteria bacterium CG_4_10_14_0_2_um_filter_52_9
TTTGGAAGTTGGGGTTTTCATATTCACAGATGTATTATAGCCAAATATTGTGTCCTATGACAATAATGTGATATATTACAAGTATGTTTATATTGAAGCGGCGGCAGCAAAACCAAAAATTTCCTTCCTTTCAAATTTTCCGCTTCGCGGCGGGGGGTGTGGGGGGAGCCGCAAATAAAAATAATAGGAAATTTTTGAGTTTTGCCCCGCGCGAGCTTGTCGAGCGCGGCCGAGGCGCAAGTGTCATTCATCAAAATCCTGCGGATTTTGTCCGAAATACATTCGAACTTCGTCCAATACACACCGCCAATTAAATAACACCGACAAATGCCGGCGTTATTTAATTGGCGGAGGGAGAGGGATTCGAACCCTCGATGGGATTGCTCCCAAACCGCCTTTCCAAGACGGCGCCATAGGCCACTAGGCGACCCCTCCGGGGGGTTTGACCTTGCCAGTATAACAAAACACCTTGCGAATTTAGCAAATATGAGGTTACACTAGAAACGCAAATGGCCCTGATTGAACTCAAAGACGTCAGTAAACTGTACGGTTTCGGCGATGCTACAACCCTAGCACTCGACGAGGTCAGTTTGACGATCGAAAAAGGCGAGTTTATGGCGGTGATGGGTCCCAGCGGCTGCGGCAAGAGCACACTTATGAATGTCATTGGCCTGCTAGATCGTCCCAGTCACGGCGAACACCGCCTGGAGGGTAAGCCAGTCGCCCGCCTGCGCCCCAACCAGGCCGCCAAAATCCGCCGCGACAAGATCGGTTTTATCTTTCAGGCCTATAATCTACTACCACGCCTGACGGCTTTGGAGAATGTTGCCCTGCCCCTGGCCTACAAGGGCGTAACGCTCAACCGACGGCTCAAGATGGCCAGCGAAATGCTGGACAGGGTTGGCGTGCAGAGCCGCGAATATTTTCTACCCAGCCAGCTCAGCGGCGGCCAGACTCAATCCGTCGCCATTGCCCGGGCGTTGGTCAATAATCCCAAGCTGATTATTGCCGACGAACCAACCGGCAATCTGGACAGCGCCAGCTCGCGACTGGTTATGGAACTGCTGGCCGACATTCATAAGATGGGTAACACCATTCTGTTTGTTACCCACAACCCCGAGCTGACCCGTTATGCCACCCGCGTGGTTTACATGCACGATGGCAGTATAATCCACGATGAAAAGACGGCTCTAGGTCAGGTAGCCACCACGGCCCGCAAGGTGCTGTACACCCTGCCCACCACCAGCGAAGAGGACGATCTGGCCGGTGTGTCGGCGCTAATGAAAGCCCTGCCGTCCAAGAATCCTACCCGCGCCAAGCGTAAGCCGGGCGCCGCCAAAGCCAAGTCCAAATCCACCACCCGCCGCAAAACCAAGGCTCCGGCCAAAGCCAGGAGTAAAAAATGAAATCCCTAACCAAGGGTCACTTAAAAGCCGGTCTTGACTCGGTTCGGGGCGCCAAATTGCGTAGCTTTTGGACGATGCTGGGCGTTATTATCGGCGTCACATCGGTTATCACGATAGTTGCCATTGGCGAAGGTGTCAAACAGCAGATTGGCGGCCAGATCCACCACTTTGGCAAAAACGTAATTACCGTCCGACCGACCCAGTTGCACACCACCTCGGCCTCAGGTAGCGATGGCTTGAATCTGGTTACCGGTCTTAACATAAGTACCCCGTTGAGCGCCCAGGATGCCCAGGCGGTCAGCAAAGCCAAGGGCGTAGCCGCCAGCGCGCCGCTAACAATTACTCCGGGTACGGTTCGCACAGAAAACAACAAGTCTTATGACGAAGGTTTTGTGCTGGGCACCACACCGGACCTACCCGGGCTTATCAATCAGTCGTTGGCCTACGGTATCTTTTTGACGGCCGACGACGAAGGCACCAATGTAGCTGTGCTCGGCCAGAATGCCGTCGACAAAATGTTTGATACCGATGTGCCATTGGGCCGCAGTTTCACGTTCCATGGCCAGCAGTTTATCGTCAGAGGCATTTTTAATCAGTTCACCTCGGCACCGCTTAGCCAGCAAGCCGACTTTAACAACGCCATATTTATCCCTAATGATGTCGCCGAAACCCTTACCAAACAAACCGCCCCCACCTACGCCATTCTGGCCCGGGCAGACAACTCCGATCAAACTGATAAGGTGGCCGCTAATATCCGGCAGTCACTAGGCAATATCCATGCCGGACAGAACAGCTTTGAGGTCGGTACTGCCAACCAGAACCTGTCCACCAGCGATACTATTTTGAACCTGCTAACACGCCTGATCGCCGGCATTGCAGCCATTTCCCTGCTGGTCGGCGGCATCGGCATTATGAACGTTATGCTGGTGTCGGTAGCTGAGCGGATGCACGAAATCGGCATCCGCAAAGCCGTCGGCGCCACCAACGGTCAGATCCTAAGTCAGTTTATGATTGAATCCAGCGTGCTGACGCTGTCCGGTGGTGTTATCGGCATTGCCCTGGCCTTTTTAGTAGATCTGGGTCTGCGCCTGGGCACAAACCTTAAGCCGGTTATTAGCTGGCAGATCGTCTTGCTGGCCAGCGGCGTTTCATTGCTGGTAGGTATAGTCTTTGGCACGGTTCCGGCTCTCAAAGCCGCCCGCAAAGACCCGATCGACGCCCTGCGTAGCGAATAACTTTAAAACAATGAGAAGATGGCGGCTCCGCCTGCGACAGTCATCAGACAGGTTACCAACCAGCCGATGAAAGTCGTACTGTGTTTGTTGACGTGAGCGCCCATAATGCGCTTATTGCTACTAATGAGGATGATCAAGGCCAGCACCAACGGCGCCACAATGCCATTGGCGACTGCTGCGTAGATCAGAACTTTGACAGGATTGAGACCGATGAAGTTGATACTCAGGCCGATCAGCATGGCAATGATCAGCACGCCATAAAATGCATAAGCTTGCTTGAGCTTTTGATTAAGACCACCACGCCAGCGGAAAGTTTCGGCTACGGCGTAGGAGGCCGAACCGGCTAGGACAGGTATGGCCAAGAGGCCCGTGCCGATGATGCCAAGGGCGAATAAGCTGTAGGAGGCCGAACCGGCGAAGGGTCGGAGCGCCTCGGCGGCTTGCGAGGCGGAGTTAATATCGGTGATGCCGTGCGAAAACAAGACGCCCCCACAGGCCGCAATTATGAAGAACATAACGAGGTTAGACAAAAACATGCCCGTCCAGACATCGAGCCGCATTTTACGAATGGCCAGCTTTTCGGTACCGCGTCGCAGGGCGACAGTGGTTTTGCCGGCAGCGATTTCTTCCTCGACCTCTTGAGAAGTTTGCCAGAAAAACAGATAGGGAGAGATAGTAGTACCCAGGATGGCGCAGATCAGGATGAGTTGATCTTTGTCGAAAGTGATGCTGGGTACGACAGCGTGCTGCAGCACATTACCCCAATCGAGGTGAGCTAATAGGGTTGAGGCAACGTACGACAGGAGTATCAGAGCCAACCATTTCAGGTAACGGGAATAGCGGGCATAGGGGGTAAAGATCTGCAGACCGATGCACAGGATCGAGAAGCCGACCACCAGCCAACCAAAGCTCAAGGAGGGGCGAATCAGTTGGGTGGCCTGAGCCATGGCACCCAGATCGGCGCCAAGGTTGAAGGTGTTGGCGGCAAAAAGCAGTAGTGTGCAGGTCATCAACAAGCGGCGCGAAAAATGCAACCGTATAGTGCCGGCCAGCCCCCGGCCGGTAACCAATCCAATTCGGGCGCACATTTCCTGGACGACGGCCATCAACGGGAAGGTCAGCGCTGAAAGCCAAAGCAATTGGAAGCCGTACTGAGCGCCGGTCTGTGAATAAGTAGCAATGCCGGCTGGATCATCGTCAGCGGCGCCGGTGGTCAATCCAGGACCGAGCGAGTGCCAGTAGTCGGTGGTTTTTTTGACGACTGGATTTTCCGGAAAAGCGGTCATCATTTTTTGAGTCGTGTCGACGGTATGATCCAGCAGGACGGCCGGTGCTTCGGCGCTGATACGAAATATATCTTTTTGTTTCTTCGACATGGCTGATTCTAGAAGTTACGTCCGTAATAATACCAAAAACGCTTTAGTGTCAGCGCGGCAATAATCAATAACCACAATACCACTATGTCGATATGATGTCGCCGGATCCAGTCATAGACCCGGTTGGCCCGGCCTTTGGGCAGGCGGATAAACTTGCTATCAATGTTGTACAGAGTAACGTACCAGAAGCCGGTGATGCTGACAGCCCACACCGCCATGCAGTACGGACAAAGCGCACCAATGCGGTAAACGCTTTCAAAAAACAGCCAGTGCACAAAGCCGATGCCAAACAGCAAGCCGGCATTAAGTCCCAGCCAGAACCAGCGTTTAAACCTGGCACCGGCCAGTATGGCCACGCCCACGAAGGCTAAAACCGGAAAGGCGCCGAGACCGATGAGCGGGTTGGCAAAACCAAAGGCCTTGGCCTGGGCGCTCTGCATAATACTGCCGCAACTGATGACCGGGTTGGTATCGCAGGACGGCACGTAGTTGGGGTTTTCCAAAACCAACATTTTATCGACCATGATTATAAAGGCCGCCGTGTAACCGATAACGCCGACGATAATCAGAATGTACGGTAGGGCCTGTTTGAGAGTCAGGTTCTTAATGCTCATTACCCACCAGTATAACTTATTTACCGGCCTGGAGCCTGCGGATCGGACGAACCCTTGGCATAGATCACCAAATCATCGCTCGACTTTTGCCAAGCCTCCACCAAGGGCTGTAATACCTGCCAGCTGGCCAGCACCTCTTTATCGCTGGCAAACAGCGTGTGATCGCCGCTAATGGCATCGGCCAGCACCTTTTCGTAGGCGTCCGGCTGGTTGCGCTGGCCTGCCTGGCTGTGCTGGATCTCAAAACGGAGCTGGTTGTTCGCTAGCTTGGCCGATTCATGGAAGTCGATGATAATTTCGGCCCGGCGTTCATTGAGGGCTTTGCCGGTCGACAGCTCTACAGGGACGCCTTGCCAGCGCGGGCTATCTATGTACAGTGTCAGGGCTATGTAGGTCTCGGTGTTAGAGGTCGGATTGTTGACTTCCTGGCGATAGCCTTCGTATTGCCCGCGGACTGCCCGTGCCAGGACTTGATCGGCCGGTACGGGCTCGATTTGTTGCATAACCCCTGCCTTGGCGGCATGAATATGCTGGCTGTCCAATACTTCGGGCAGATCCATAGTGACAACACCGAGGATTTGCATCATGTGACTTTGCAGAAAGTCGCGCAAGGCTCCCAACGGCTCGTAAAAGGCCGCCCGGCCTTCGATACCGATCTTTTCGTGGGCTTTGATGGTGATGCCGCTAATCTGATGAGCGTTCCACAAGGCTTCGATATCGGGATTTTTGGCCCGGAACTCCGGTAGAGTGCGAACGGCCTGCTTAGCCAGATAATGGTCAACCCTGAATACCTGCTCCTCTTGGAAGACCTGGCCGGTCTCGGCTATTAACTGTTGCGCCGAAGACAGGTCGAGCCCGAACGGTTTCTCAACCACCAGCCGCGACTTGGCGTTACCGTGCTGACAGCTCTTATTTAAGCCCTGCTCACCCATCAGGCGCACCACCGGTCGGTAAGCCTGAGGCGGTATCGACAGGTAGTAAATCCGATCCTGACAAACGCCTTTTTCGGCTTCGATGCCGTCAAGTTTAGTCTGTAACTTGGCGTAGGCCGCCGGATCTGCCAGATCCATTTGGAACATGCTGGTGCGGTCGTGCATGGCCTTCAGCGCCACCGGATCGCAGATTTTATCAACTTCGTTAACGCATAATTCCACTTTCTCGAATAAGTCCTCGGTGGTAACTGGCCGCCGGCTAACGCCGATAATCTCCGTCTTGTCGTGCAGAAGGCCGTCTTTTACCAAATGGTAGAGCGATGGCAGTAAGTAGCGCTGGGACAGGTCGCCGGTTATGCCGAAAATAACGATGATCGCCGGCTTGGCCGACTGTTGATTATCGGTCATGACTCGTCACCGATCTGGTCGCTATAGAGGTAGGCCTCCGGGAGTTCCTTGAGGATTTGCGAGGGTTGCTCGGCCAGGCTAAGGCTTTGCGTTTTTAGGGCTGTCAGAGCCGCCAGTTTTGGCTCTCCAAAGGCAAAGGCATAGGCCACATCGATCTGTCGAAGAGCTGGAAATGTCAGGGTCAGGCGTTGCAAACTGGGAGTCTTGAAGCCGGCCACCAGAGACTGCTGTTCGCTGGTGGCCGGTGAATCCGGCAGAATGCCGGCGATGTGGCCGTCGTCACCAATCCCTAGTTGGGCGATTACCAGATCATGCTTATCAAAGGCTTTGTTGGCCAGCAGTCCGAAGCGCTCGACTGTCTGATCAAAATCAAGGCCGGCCTCCAGAATCGGCAATAGGCTTGCCTGGCCGGCGTCAAAGCCGGCCTCCATCAACTGTGCCCAATTGGAATCGGCGTGGCCGACCGAACCGTAACGCTCATCGACCAGCATTACGCTCAGGTTTCGACTCAGATCCGGCGAAAGAGTTGTAGCGATCTGGGCACTGGCTGTAATATTCGACCCGCCGCTCACCAGCCACAGGACGCGCCGGCCTTCGCCGAGCTCCCGGCCCAGCCGTTCGGCCAGAGCGGCAACTCCGTCTTCCCAGCCGGTTGTGAGGACATATTTCATAGTTATAACTATAACAGTTGTTGCTAGCGGAGAATAACCTGGCTGCGCTCCGGGCCGACACCAATTTTGGTTACCGGAACACCCAGTTCGGATTCGAATAATTCTACGAAATCAACAGCTTCTGGCGGCAGGTCGGAATATTCGCGCACTTCTGCCAGGTCCTTTTGCCAGGTGGGCAGTTGTTGGTAATTTGGCTGGCAGTCTACCAAGGCAATGGCCGAAGTTGGCGCCGTGCGGCGTTGCTTGCCGCGGTAGGTATAGCTAACTGCCACCGGTACCGTGTCGCCATAGCGCTGAACGTGATCAAGCTTGGATATGGCCAGTTCGTCGACGCCGTTGCCGCGGATGGCGTTGCGCAGTTCTACCAGATCGGGAAAGCCGATGCGCCGCGGCCGCTTGGTGGTAACGCCGTATTCGCTGTCGCTTTTGCTCAGTGGGCCGCGTACTCTACTGGCGAGAGCTTCGTCGGTAACTTCGGTCACCAAAGGGCCACCGCCAACATGCGACTTAACCGACTTGGTGACGCCGGTAACCTTGCCCAGGTGCTTGGCCGAAACGCCTAGCCCGTCGAGCATGCCGTTAACAGTGGTGGAAGAAGATGTAACGGCCGGATACATGCCATGGTTGATGTCCAGCCAGTAGGCCTGGGCACCTTCGGCCAGTACCTTGGCGCCGGCCTTTAGGCGGTCATTGATAATCTCAGCCGTATCGGCGATGTAAGCTTTGAGGGTCTCGGTGCTTACTACCCAGTCGGCGGCCACCTGTTTGAGTTCGGCTGTCGAGCGCTGCTGTT
The DNA here is from genome assembly GCA_002792275.1 of Candidatus Saccharibacteria bacterium CG_4_10_14_0_2_um_filter_52_9. Lineage (GTDB taxonomy): Bacteria > Patescibacteriota > Saccharimonadia > Saccharimonadales > UBA4665 > UBA5150. The sequence goes on from PFOA01000001.1 coordinate 7,436, forward strand.
TAGCCGGTAGCAGTTCATTGACTTTGGTCAGGCCGGCCAGCACGTGGGCACGCAGGCTGTCCGGCTGAAAGACGGATTCCAGACGCACACCCTCGCGTAGGTATTTATCGGCTGCCACATAGGCAATGCCGACCTTGGTGCTGCCCTGGGCGCCGTCACTGCCCTCGCGCAGAGTATCGAGCATAATATGATGCGGCAGTACCAGATGGGTAGCACTGCTAATCAGTAAATTATCAGGTGAAACCTTCAGGCCACTGCCGCGGATAGTGTCCATTTCGATTAGCAATCTTTCAGGATCCAGATAAACGCCATTGCCGATGATATTCAGCTTACCGGGGTAGGCTACGCCGGACGGGATCTGATGCAAGGCCAGTGGCTCTTTGCCGGCGGCCGGTATGACGGTATGGCCGGCATTGGCGCCGCCATTGGCGCGAGCCACGATGTCGTATTGGCCTGCCACTAAGTCGACGAACCGGCCTTTGCCCTCGTCTCCCCGCTGTAAACCGACTATAACATCTACAGACATACCTGATAAAGCATACGCGGCCAGCCCTAAATACGCAAGTCTATGTGGAGGTTCAATACATCGAGGACACTTCTGCTTTTAGTTTGGCTTTGTATTCGTTGGGTGTCAAATAGTTCAGGGCTTGGTGGGGTCGGTA
>PFOA01000016.1 GCA_002792275.1 Candidatus Saccharibacteria bacterium CG_4_10_14_0_2_um_filter_52_9
CGCCAACGCCCGAGGATACTGAACGCGGTGTTCGGGAAAAGGGTAGCTTGACAAATGGCGGTAAGGGCTGTGACCGGGATCACGCCGGTTGAGTGAAGTTAAGCAGATCTTAGCTAAGGCCGAGTTTGGCGCTGCAGGCCGGCCAGGCGCCCCAGCCTTGGCGGCTTTGCAGGACTTGGCCGCGGGCGATTTGCTCCTCGCGGCTGGCTTCGTTGGGGTAGCCGCTGCCGCCGCTGGATTGCCAGCTGGATAGGGTGAACTGAAGTCCGCCGTAAAAGCCGTTGCCGGTGTTGATGTCCCAGTTACCGCCGGCTTCGCAGGCTGCTAAGCGATCCCAGACACTGCCGTCCGAAGGTGCGTAGTTGCTTACGGCCGGTGCGGCTACCCGTGAGCTTTCAACCGCTGTGGGTGTAGTGACCTGTTGGTTGACCGGAACGTCACGGGGCGTCAGAGCTTCCTCGGCTGTCGGTACGCGTAGTTGCTGACCGGGGAAGATAAGATCAGGGTTTACGATGTCGGTATTGGCGTAGAACAAGCGCAACGAGGTTGTGCCATTGTCGGTGGCTAGCTTTTCCAGGTAATCGCCTGGCTGAACGGCGACTATCTTTGGCTGTGCAGGTGTAGGCGTCGGGGCCGGGGCAGGTTCTGGCGACGCGGTAGCCACTTTCTGCTTGGGGTTTGTGTTGAGCTGGCCTGGTAGGCCTTGAGCTGCAAAAGCCGGACTGCTGGTGGCCAGGATTGTTATGCTGAGCAATGCAGTGGCCGATGTTTTTAATAATTTCATTTGTAATACCCTCCTAAAACCCCTCACATGTCATCCGCTTAGTTTATGAATTAATTGGGTGGATAACTGGGGTGGTATGAACGCTTTTTCGCCTCTCCGGAAAAAAACACGCAAGTTCTAGCATATCGCGCATGTCAAATGGTGTCAAGCCAGCCCCACACCACATATAGCGCAAAGCCAGGACTTTACCATGAGCTCTTAGCTGTCTAAAATGATGCGTATGAAGGCGCCCTACCAGTCTCCAGAAGCAGGTGCTCAGATAGTACAGTCCAGCCTGTTCGCCAAGGCAATGCTGGTGGGAACGCTGGCTCTTGGAGTGTCGGCCGAACCGATAAGCAGGGCAGACACCCGGGTTACGCCGCCGGGGGTTGCCGAGGCTTTCCAAAGCGCGTCGGCTAAGTCGCTTCCGGGCTCCACGTTTGAGGCGGTTAACAGCGTTACGGCCACAGTCACGCCCTGGCCGGTTACTTTTAAGCCGCGGATCCCCAAACAGGTGATTTATTACGCCAACAAGCCCGAAGGTTACGTTACCGGCAACCTGACATCGGCTGACGGCTTTGAAGACTCGGGGATTAAGACCAGAGTCCACCTTACCAATAGAGTCTGGAAGCTAGGCCGCGTGGTGCACAAGGATTACACCAGCGATAAGGAATGCGCCTGGGTACCGACCGAGAACATCAAAATCGTAGCTGTTAACCGCGTGGCCGGTATCTGCCAAAAGGGTATCCGCCGGGTCACGAACCGCCAGAGCATTGGCAAGGATTATAACTGCCCGCCCCACCAGTGCGACGGCGGTTCTTTTTATACCCCGCTCAAAAAGCACTGCGACAACATACCGCTAGCACTCAACTACGATCAGCGGCGGGGCGTGGCCTACGGCGAAATGCTACCGATGAAGATTGTGGGCGGCTTTCACTACCGTTACACCACACCCGACGGCAAGCGGGCGCTGGGTATGGCCCTGGTGCAGCTGCCCAAAGCCGCGGGCAAAAAGCAGAGCGAGCTCAACGTATGGGCTACCACGCCTCGGCACTGCGTTCCCGGCCACCCGCGCGGCGGCGTGCCTCTGAAAGCCGGCTGAGAAGGCAATTTTAAGATAACACCTGTTATTATGTATGTCATATGTTTCAACATGACGATTTACAGCTTAGAGCGAAGCCCGAAACCGAAGACTTTGCCCACAAATACACCGAGGAGGGGCAGGGCAAGCTCGGCCGCAAACTGCTGGATGGCTACTTCAGAGGTGTGGAATCGTTGGTTACGGCCAGCGGCGTCACTGAGCAGGGTAAGATAAAAGCCATCGAAATCGGCTGTGGTGAAGGCTTCTCGACTGAGCGATTGCGAGATATGCTACCCAACCATGTTGAGCTGTACGCCTCGGAGTACGTGGCCAGCCTGGTGCCCAAGGCACAAAGACGCAACCCCTCAGTTATAGTGACCGAGGAGAGTGCCTACGAAACCAAGCATGCCGACAATAGCTTTGATTTGATCTTTTTACTGGAGGTGCTGGAGCATTTAGACTATCCCGACAAAGCCCTGGCCGAGCTGAGGCGGATCCTGAAGCCCGGCGGCTGGCTGGTGCTGGGCGTACCACGCGAACCACTGTGGTGCACGCTCAACATGGCTCGCGGCAAATACCTGACCCACTTCGGTAACACACCCGGCCATCTTAACCGTTGGTCAACCTTTATGTTGAAGCGCTACATTAATCGACATTTTGCACCGGTTATTACTTCGAGAACTCCGTTACCATGGACTCAACTATTGGCACAGAAAACTTCTTAATTACCTTTGAGATTGAGGATAAACTGGTTACTATTGATGTATAAGGGGATTAACGTGAGCGACACGGCAGGAATTGCACTACTTTCGGTTTACGACAAGACGGGCATTGTGGACTTTGCCCGTGGCCTGGCCGATCTCGGCTGGCAGCTCTACGCCTCGGGCGGCACGGCTAGGGCTATCCAGGAAGCCGGTATCGCCGTTAGCGACGTTTCGGAGCTGGTTGGCGGCAGTGCCATACTTGGTCACCGGGTGGTAACCTTGTCGCGCGAAATTTCGGCCGGCTTGCTGGCCGACAAAAACAGCCGAGACGATATGACCGAGTTGGCGGCCTTGAAAATACCGGTCATAGATCTGGTCTGCGTTGATATGTATCCGCTACAAGAAGCCATCGCCAAACCTGGCGCCACTAAGCAGGACGTTATTACTCAGACCGATATTGGCGGCCCGACCATGCTACGCTCAGCCGCCAAGGGCGGACGAATCGTACTGTCGCATGCCGATCAGCGCTTGCCCGTCATGCAATGGCTCAAGGCCGGCCAGCCCGACGAAGATGCCTTTTTGAACGAACTAGCCGCCCGGGCTGAATATGAAGTCGCTCGCTACGTTCTGGCGTCTGCCAAATATCACAGCGGCACTGGCGTCAGCGGTTCGGTTGCCCGCTTGTCCAGCCCCACCAAGTACGGCGAGAACCCCCAGCAGGCCGAGGCGGCCTTTTACGCCGACAACCGAACGTTGATTGACTCGCTTGGCGTCGATCAATTCGAACACGTGCAGGGCATGGAGCGCAGTTACATCAACATGGCCGACATTGACCGCCTGCTACAGACCGTTACGCATATCGCGGCTGGCTTTGATCGTAATTTTGGTGCCGTGCCGGCGATTGCCGTCGGTGTTAAGCACGGCAATGCCTGCGGCGCCGGAGTCGCCGATAATCCGGTCCAAGCCGTACAAAAAATGCTGGAAGGTGATACCAGGGCTATTTTCGGCGGTGTCGTGATGGTCAACGCCGAGATCGATAAAGCTGTGGCCAAAGCCCTGATGCACTACGCCATGAAAGGCGACCGGCCACGCCTGCTAGACGGCGTGATTGGCGCCGCCGTAACACCCGAAGCGCTTGAACTACTAAGCCGCAACAAACTGCGGGTGGTGGTGAACCCGGCGCTGGCCAAGCTTAGTGCCGATTCTCTGGACTCTAACCGGCGGCAGAGACCGGTGCGCGGCGGTTTTTTGGAACAGCCCAATTATGACTTTATTCTCGATCTTTCGGCCGATTACATGCAACACCATGGCTCAGCCAGCGACCAACAAAAACGCGATATGGTACTGGGCTGGGCGGTTGGCTGTACCAGCAACAGCAACACTATTACACTTGTAAAAGACGGCCGGATGATCGGCAACGGCGTCGGTCAGCAAGATCGCGTCGGTGCCGGCCAACTGGCTCTGACGCGCACTACCAACACCATGCCGGAGCTGGAAGAGCAGGGCGACTCACTGGTTCTAAAGATTACACTCGATAAGCAAAAACTGGCCGGTGCCGCCGCCTATAGCGACAGCTTCTTCCCATTCCCGGACGGCCCCGAACTACTGGCTAAAGCCGGCATCCGCGCTGTTTTAACCTCCAGCGGCTCAGTCGCCGACGCAACCGTCATTGAGACCCTCACTAAACATGACGTCGCCATCTCGATGGTGCCCGACAAAACCGGCCGCGGCTTCTACATGCATTAAAAGTGTCTGGTGGAGGCACCGGGAATCGAACCCAGCCAGCCTGGTTGACGGACAGGCCTAACCCAAAAGAGTAGCGAAAGCTACTCTTTTGATTATCCTGCTAAGTATTTGTACGCTTGCCCAAATTGAGTTTCATAATCTCCTGCCAGATCAAAGTAACGGTACCCGTATTTCTCGCATTGTCGCTTTACTTCTTCGCTGTTCTTAACCAGCCACTCGGGATACTCTTGACGCTGTTTCTCCGTTAGATCCGTTAACAGCCAGGTAGCCGGACCGGCATACTTTAATATCGTACCCAAATCAGCCTTAGACATACCCAGAAAACACACCCTTACTTCCATCTTAATTTTGCCTTCGAGCCCCTTAACTTGATCGGGCATAAAGGCATTGCCTTCAACGCAGAAATCTTGACGGTAGTTAGGCAGTAATTTTATAATCGACTGTAATGTAAATAGGGCAGGAATTCAATTGCTCTATTGTCAATACCAAATTCTCCGTGGCCGTGTTCCTTTAAGACTTCTATGAAGACGTCCAGGGGATAGTAAGGAATTCTTCTATCTCGTAATAGCCTCTCAGCCAGCTTGCTTTTGCCGACTTTGGCTGAGCCGCCTATAAGATATATCATCCCTAATTTTCGTCAAGAATTTTTTGCCAATGGCTGTGAACAGCTAGGGCTTTTTTAGCAGCCAAGCCGGTGTAGTAGCGTTCCGGCTCTTCTAGGATTTGTTTTTCGACGGGTGTGAACTGCTTGAAATAGTCGGCAATGCCTTTGTCGTTTGAGGCGATTTCGTAGAGAGTTTTGCCATTTTCGAGCGCCTTGTGCGCCAGAGCCTTAGAAACCTCGTGGGCGGTGATGTGGCCGTATTTTTCCAGCAATAGATACAGTGGTTCGGCGGCGATGGCGCCACCGCTCATGTGCAGATTGCGCTGCATATTCTGTTCGTCGACTTCCAGTTTGGCCATTACTTTATCCAGGCGGGCGGCCATGGAGGCCACGCTAGCCACGGCCACACCGTAAAAGCGGGCTGAGGCTGAATCGGTCAGGTCGCGCTGGTGCTCACTGCTGATGTTCTGGCTGGCATTCACCAGCTGGGCAGTGACCTGCTTGGACATACTGATGACATTTTCAAAGTTCCAGGGGTTGCGTTTGTGTGCCATGGTCGAAGAACCGGTTTGGCCGGGCTCGAAAGCCTCGCGCACCTCGGCGATCTCACTACGCTGGAGGTGGCGCATGTCGTGAGCCAGGTTGGCCATGATGCCGGCAGTAATGGACAGTTCGGCCATTAAGCGGACATAACTTTCGGCTGGGATGATCTGAGTGGAATAGTCGGCTGGCTCAAGCTGAAGGTAGCCGAGCACCGTTTTTTCGAACTTGATCGGATCGTCGACGAACAGGCTAAGGGCGTTGTAGGCGCCGACTGCACCGGAGAACTTGCCCTTCAGCTTGCCGCTCAGTACTTTGAGCGAATTAATGCTACTGCCTAAGCGGCTAACGTATTCGGCCATGGCAAAACCGAAGGTCACCGGCACGGCGTGCTGGCCGTGAGTACGACCAATTTGGACGGTTTCAGCGTATTCTTTGGTCAGTTTGAGCAGAGTTTTTTCCAGCTCCATTAAACGGGGAACAACCAACTCGTTCACAGCCGTCCTCAGCTGGAGGCTCATAGCCGTAGCGACAATGTCATAAGATGTGGCACCGAAGTGTACGTAGGGCTGAGCGGATTCGGATAATTCGGCCTTAATGCAGTTCACCAGCGCCTTGACGTCGTGTTTGGTGGTCTTTTCCTGCTCGGCCACGGCCGCGGCAGTGACTTTGGCAGTGGCGGTCTCGATTTCGGTGGCAATCGTGGGCGTACAGACACCAAAGTTGGCCAGGGCGTGCGCCAAGGCGGCCTCAACATACGCCTGATAAGCGATACGGCTCTCCTCTGACAGATATTTGGCAATTTCGAGGTCGTAGTAGCGGCCGTCTAGCGGATCAATTGAGCTGTAATTAGGTTGCGCGGATACAGCCGGCAGGTTTATGGGCTTCATGCCGCGGCCTTAGCCAGATACTCGTTAACATTGGTCTCGATGCGCTTAATAATGTTTTCGACCGGAGCTTTTACAAACGGTTGGCCGATTACTTTTTCGTAAAGTTCAATGTAACGGTCAGTAACGGAATTAACGAATTCGTCGGTCATTTCGGGAACAGTCTGGCCGGCATCGCCCTTAAAGCCGTTGGCCATCAGCCATTCGCGTACGAACTCTTTGGATAATTGGCGGGGCGCCTCGTCTTTTTTGCCACCCACATAGCTGTCGTAGCTATCGGCGTAGAAGTAGCGCGAGGAGTCGGGGGTGTGGATCTCATCAATCAGGATAATCTCAACGTCCAAGCGCCCGAATTCGTATTTGGTATCTGCCAGCACTAAGCCTTGAGCGCGGGCTATTTCCTGGCCGCGCTTAAAGATTTTAAGAGCGTAGTCGGCCAATTGGTCCCATTCTTCTTGGGTAGCCAGGTTCTGCTTGACGATTTCTTGGGGAGCTATATTCTCGTCGTGGCCGACATCGGCCTTGGTGGTAGGAGTTACGATTGGTTCTGGGAAAGAATCGTATTCCTGCATGCCTTCGGGCAGGTTAACACCGCATAGCGACCGTTCGCCGGCTTCGTAAGACCGCCAGGCGGAACCAACCAGACAGCCGCGAACTATCATTTCAATCATTACCGGATTAGCTTTGAGGCCAGCGCTGACGGAGGGGTCGGGCGTGGCTTTCAGCCAGTTAGGTACAATATCCGAGGTTTTTTCCAGGAAGTGAGCCGCTATTTGGTTTAAAACCTGCCCTTTGTAGGGAATAGCACGGGGTAAAATAACATCAAAAGCGGAGATACGGTCAGTCGCAATAGAAACCAGCGTTTTATCGCCTATAAAGTAAACGTCGCGAACTTTACCGTGGTAGAGCGACGTTTGTCCGGGAAACTTAAAATCAGTATTGGCAATCGCATCTGTACCCATTACCTCTATTATACGGTATTATTATTGTATGAACCAAATCGGTAATTAAGGAGATATATGAGCAATCCAGTCGTCGGTATTATTATGGGGTCCGATTCCGACCTCGACATTATGAGCCAAGCCGCTAAGGTGTTGGATGAATTTGGCGTCGCCAACGAAGTACGAGTTTTATCAGCCCACCGCACGCCCGACGAAACCAGTGCCTACGTCCGCGGCGCAGCCGGCAAGGGTATCAAAGTTATCATTGCTGGTGCCGGCGGCTCAGCCCACCTGGCCGGTGTCACCGCCGCCCAAACCAATCTTCCCGTAGTTTCGATTCCTATCAAGCGTGAGGGCCACGGCAACGAAGCTCTGTTTTCTAACATTGCCATGCCTCCGGGCGTACCTCTGGCCACCATGCCAGAAAACGGCGCCAAAAACGCCGCTTTGCTAACCTTGCGCATCCTAGCCCTAAGCGACCCTGAAGTCGCCAAAAAGTACGAAGACTTCGTCAAAACCCAACACAACGCCGTCGTCGACAAAGACACCCAACTCCAAGCCAAAGGGTAAAACTATACTCGTGTTAGAAGATATTTTTTGAACTCAGAGTAATCACTTACTATATACCTGAATTCTAAATCTTAAACGAACACCTGGCCGCTTAAGTTGTTAATCTCACTGTAGAATAC